>JANYDR010000225.1 GCA_025363495.1 Cyclobacteriaceae bacterium
GGAAATACTTTTTTCCCAAGCTCAGCAAGTTTCTTCAGCGCTGCAGTATTTACATTTTCAATTTCAATAGTAATAATATCACACGACGATCCAAACTTCATTACAGTGTCGAAGTCAGTTAATTTGCCATTTGTAAATGGCGCAATGCCAGAACACGGCGCATGCTGGTCAGGATCAAGAACTGAAAAATTAAGATTCCAATCGATGCCTTTTTGAATCAACATCCGTCCAAGCTGACCTCCACCCAATATCCCTATTTTTTCTTTCACAGGATTTACCAATTCAATGTTTATGACTATTTCAGTGCTACTTCAATAATTTTATCTCCTACTTCTATCTTTTGTACCACATCCATTCCTTTGATGGTCCTCGCAAAAATTGTGTACCGCCCATCCAGGTGTGGAGTAGGCGAGTGTGTAATAAACCATTGTGTTCCTTCTGTATCCTTTCCCGCAGAAGCCATGCCCACTGATCCCGTCACATATCTTCTCAATGAAAACTCAGACCTTATAGAATAATCTTCACTTCCATAACCATCACCACGATTACATCCGGTTTGAATAACAAAATTAGGAACCACCCGGTGAAAGAACTTACCATCAAAATATTTTTGTTTGATAAGCTCTACAAAATTCGCTGTTGAACCTGGTGCTTCACTCACCAAAAGCTCCAATGTGATCGTTCCCTTTGTAGTCTTTATTTCAACTTTCTGACTTGACGGAATAGTTCTTACAAACGCCCAATCAATGGCGTGATTAAATTCATTCTTTAATGGTGCCGGTTTTTCCTCTCCTTCCAGATAAGCAATGGCATTGTCGAGAGGCTGGAGAGATTCAATATCTCGTGGAAGAATAAGTTTTGCTTTTGCTTCTCTTAAAAAGTCAATATTCTTAATTTCGGTTTTGTAAGGCAATGATGTATTCATCAGAACAGCAGCAATAATACCTACAACAGCCACATCACCCTGAATAATGGCTTGTTTATAGACCTCAAGAAATCTATCATTTGATATTTTTGTGCCCTTGCTTTTGTTGAGTGATGCAATCGCCTCAGCGGCAGATGTTTTTACAACTTTTTCATTTAGTTCGTTTAATAATTCCCCCGAAACAAATTCAAAAGCTTTCTCTTCGAGAGGCGCCTTTGCTTCTCCCAATGCAGATAATAAACCAGATTTAAAATAAACATCCGTGGAAGAGTAGAGTTGAATTACTTCATTCACGGCATTATTATTTGGCGTTGCTTTAAATAACCCAGCGTATAAATTTGCCTTTACTCTCGGACTCTTCGCCAAATGAATTTCTTCTGAAATTCTTTTCAATTTAAACTCCTCGGATTTATTCCTGATTACCTCTGATGCCGCTACCTGCACCATCTCAACCGAATCACGCAATCCTCCGAAAACAATCTCCTGCGTGTCCATCAGCGAAAAATTCTGACACACACGGACAGCACTTACTCTTACACGATAGTCATTTTCCTGCTTAATAATTTCTTTCAAAATATATATCGCTTCTGAAGGTTCCATGTGACGGAATCCGCCTACAGCCGCCATTCTTACATTGGGATCTTTGTCGTGTTGAGCAGCAACAATAAGTTTTTCCTCAAACCCATTACCTACAATTTTCTGAGACCTGGCGAAGTAACTGGCTGCGGCCAACCTGGTTTGGTATGAATACTTGTTTTCTAAAAACCGAGATACTTTTCGCGTGATAGTGCTATCCGATTTTCTCCTGACACCAATGTTATATAATCCCCATGCAATACCTTCCTGTATTATTGAATCGTTTGATTGAAACTCTTCTAGGACATTAAAATCATCTTTCTGAATCGTCTTTCCCAATGCTTCCAATACTTCCCTTAATACTGCTTTATTACTATCCAGAAGAGCAGGTATGAGAGCATTTACTGCCTGGGTTCCTCCGGTTTGCCCCAAAGAAAAAGCAGCATTTTTCCTTACCTCAACATCCAAATCTTCAAGCAAAGCGCTACCCAATGTGAGAGATGAAGTAGAATCCTGAACCGAACCAAAGGCAAGTGCGGCCTCTCTTCTGTAGACAGGATCCGGTGATCGCAAATGGATTAACAAACTATCTGTTAAACGCCTGTCTTTAAGATCATAAATCTTTACCAGTATTGGATCAAAGAATTTATTTGGCGAAGGCGCCTTACTGGTGCAAGAAATTATGATAACTATTAATATGACTAGAGTAAATCTTTGCATCAAAAGTTATTTTCCGAAAGATAGAAAGAATCAGGAGAGAACTTGATACACTATAAGACCAGAAACGTAGGCCAGACCTGTCATGTAAACCAGTTGAATCAGTGGCCACTTCCACCCTTTTGTTTCACGCTTAACAATTGCCAGAGTACTCATGCATTGCATGGCAAAAGTATAAAACACCAATAGTGAAAATCCAACGGCTGGAGTAAAACGTGGTCCACCAGTTTCCGGATTGATCTCATCTTTCAGTCGTTCCTTGATTGTAAGATTATCATCCGTGCTACCGAGGCTGTAGATGGTTGCGATTGTACTCACAAAAACTTCACGCGCAGCAAAAGAAGTAATAAGCGCGATGCCAATCTTCCAATCAAATCCGAGGGGACGAATAACAGGCTCCATCCACTTGCCCATAATACCTGCATAGGAATGTTCAAGTTTATAGGCGGCAACGCGATTTTCAAATCCCTCTTCTGTTAATCTTAAGTTGTAAGATTCTGACTGCACGGTTGCCCTGGCATTGTCCATTACTTCTTTGGGTCCATAGCTGGCCAGTACCCATAGTATGATAGAGACTGCAATAATTATTTTTCCTGCCTCAAACACAAAAGCTTTCGTTTTCTCAACAATTGTATAGCCAACATTCGACCACTTCGGCATCCGATAGGTCGGCATCTCCATGATAAGATAGCTGCGTTCGTTTACTTTAATAATGGCTTTCATCAGCAAAGCCGAAAACATTGCCGCTAAAAAACCAAGCAAATACAATCCCATTAGCGCCACTCCCTGTAAACTGATGAATCCTAATACCCGTTCTTCGGGAACTATTAATGCAACGAGAATAGCAAATACAGGCAGTCGTGCAGAACAACTCATTAATGGCGTTACAAAAATCGTAATGAGTCTGTCTTTCCAATTGTCGATAGTACGTGTTGCCATGATCGCCGGAATAGCACACGCCAGGCCTGACATTAATGGCACAACACTTCTTCCACTCATTCCAAACTTGCGCATGATTTTGTCCATAAGAAAGACCACGCGTGACATATATCCTGTCTCTTCTAATATAGAAATGAAGGCAAAGAGTATTGCGATCTGAGGAATAAAAATAATAATGCCACCAATTCCAGGCACAATGCCGCTTGAGATCAATTCAAACAGAGGCCCTTCAGGAAGTCGCTTATTTAAAAATCCGCTGAGATCTGCGAAACCGCGATCAATAGCATCCATTGGTATCTGGGCTAATGCGAAGACTGATTGAAAAATAAGAAAGAGCAGTGTGAAGAAAATAAGATAACCCCACACTTTGTGTGTAAGTATTTTATCAAGTTTGTTTGAGGCACTCTTCCACTCCTGTCTTGCAGATTTAATTATAACAGTATCAAGCACTTTTTGAATAAATCCATAACGATGAATTGTTTCGGCACCTTGATATTTATGTGGAAAGAAGTTTTGCCTGGTCGCCACTTCTTTTATAAAGATTCGATCCTCCTTAGAGAGAAACAGAAGATTTTCGGACTGTTGCAGGTATTGAAAAGCCTCGTAAGAGGTGGAAAGACTAAAGTGCTTTTGTATTTCTTCTACCGCAAAAACAACTTCATCGAGCGGCTTAAAAATTCTTCGGCTTGATGGCTGAATATCTTCTATCAATTGTTTTTTTAAAGCATCAAGGCCAAGACCTTGCCTGGCGTTAATCATCACCACTGGCACATCAAGCTCTTTTGAAAGTTTTTTTACATCCAGGCTCAATCCTGACTTTGCCGCAAGGTCCATCATATTCAATGCCAGTACAACGGGCAAGCCCAGATCAATGAGTTGTGTTAGCAGAAGAAGGCAATTTTTAAGATTCGTTGCATCAGCAATCACAGCGAGACGGTCCGGAAAATTTTCGTCATTTCTGTTCGTAAGGATTTCTACTACTATTTTTTCATCGAGAGTACGGGGATAAAGGCTGTAAATACCGGGCAGGTCTATAATCTCAGCTGAAGTAGTTTCATCCAGTTGACAAAACCCCATTCGCTTATCAACGGTGATGCCTGGAAAGTTTCCAATCTTTTGATTAAGGCCCGTCAACTGATTAAAAAGTGATGACTTACCCGAATTAGGCTTGCCCACCAAAGCAATCTTCATTCGCTTTTTGTATGCCATCAATCAAGAATAGAGATAGTGTCGGCTTCTTCCAGTCGCAGAGAGAGGTCAAAACCTGAAACATTTACACAAACCGGATCGCCAAAAGGTGCCGAAAAATTAAATCTTACAACAGTGCCTGGAAGAAATCCCATTTCAAGAAGTTTTACGGAAAGCTGCTCGTCTGTAAATCCTGAAATAACGGCTGTTTCTCCTGGTTTCATGGATGCCACTGATTTGCTTCTTGCCGCCAATCTTATTTAGATTAAATTTAAACAGGCGAATATAGGATGGGTTGAAGAATTTTCATGCCAGTATGTAAGTTTTTACTAAAACAGGCCTAAGCACAAGTCATCGAAAATGAAAAAGAAATCAAAAAAGAAAGGGGTTAGAAAACCTGAAGAGGCGAAAAAGAAATCACTGGAAGAATCTATTACAGAGGAAAGGCCGTTTGATTTTGGTGGCTTACCCGATCGCAATTTGAAGAAAAACCTTGGGTGCGGATGAGGCCAGCTTTATGAGATTGTTACGAAAAAATTACTCAATATTTGCTTAGGGGGACAGAATCCCATCAGACACCAAAAAGTGTCTGTAAAACGTTTTTTGTAGGGCTCTAAACCGGGACCTTCAGACTTCTTTCCGAACGAAGGGCATGGCGTATTTGCTCCATAGCCTGTTGACGGAAACGTCTGCTATCAGTCGCCTGCTCTTGTCGCAGTACCTCTTTAATGTACTGCAGCACCTTCTCCATCTGGACATGGTCCATGGAGTCCAGGGACTCCAGAATGGCAAGTTTGCGCATTGTTTTCATATACGTAGTGGTTAATGCAAATAACGTAAATTAAACCCTTGTGGTTCAAGGGATAACAGAGTAATTCACGTAAGGAAAACATGACAATAATATCCAGGGCACAGACGAATATTAGATGCTGAATAGGAGCCGCAGGGCTTGAAGTATTACTTGAAATATCAGGAATAAAATTCTTGAAGAGACCCAAAATAAGCGCCGTCCCAACCCTGAACGATATCATCATAATCACCATCTGGAATATTAGTGTGAGTAAGTTCTACGGAAGTGCCTTGCTTATGGGGGTGAAGAATTATCGTAACAATGGATGCCTCTAACTGATCCCCAAAGTACCATTGCTGAACAATCTTTTTTCCGGGGTCAAATTCGATGTTTTTTCCAACGATACTCCCTTCCCACAACGAAAATTCCGATCCGGGATCCATCGACATTTCGGCCGGTTCGCCGGTCCATAGCTGTATAGTGGCAGGAATTGTAAGCGCATGGTACACTTCTTCAGGCGGAGCGCCAAGGAGGTAGTATTTTTTATAATCTTTCATATTTCGGATTCAATATCTCGAATGAAAAGCAGTTACCAAAACCTTTTCTTTTTAGAGAATCCGTTCGGGATTTTCACTAACTTTTGCTGCTCAACACCCCTTTAGAATGAATAAGCCATCAACCCCAGCCTTATTAATATCAGGCACCCTTACGCTATTACTGCTGTTAGCAGGATGTAGTGGGGAAAATAAATCCCAGCAATCTGAAAATTCTGCAGCCTTTGATTCTGTCAAGGTTCCACTTTATTCAGGAAACACGGCCGTTGCAGTTACACATACTGTTAAAAATTACAACGAATGGCTGAAGGTCTATACGGATGTTTCCGATCCCGATTCACGTCTTAGCATTTTTGCAAGTCCGGATGACCCTAACCTGATAACTGTTTTCGAGCTTACGAAAAGTCATGATGATGCAAGAAACGCATTTGGTTCAGATCTTCTTAAAAAAGAAATGGATGAGGCGGGCGTAACGTCTATACCTATATTCCACTATTATGACGTAAAGTTTCGTGCATCCGGCAAGACTGACAAGATCTATCGTCTTGGAGTTTCTCATTCGGTGGAAAACTACAATAAGTGGAAAAAAATATTTGATGAGGATGAGCCTATACGCGAAGAAGCAGGATTAGAATTAAGGGCAATTTCTACGAACGCGGAAGATCCTAGCGTTGTCAATATAATGTTTGCAACAAATGATGTTGATAAAGCCAAAAGTCTGATCAATTCAATTGATCTTAAAAAGAGAATGAGCGAGAGTGGTGTTCGATCTGAGCCTGTGCTGACAGTATTGAAAGTGCCGAAATAAATAGTCAAAAGGCAATTAACAATAGGCAAAGTGTTGCGAGATGTTATAAATTGAGTCATGAATTCCGATCATCCTATTGTTACTTCGATATTGTCTTATGGAATGTCGGGTGAAGTATTTCACGCTCCATTACTCGCTGCGCATCCTGGCTTTCAATTAAAGAGTGCTCTTCAAAGAAAAGGAGACTTATCGCATCAGCATTATCCCTCCATAAAAATTGTAAGAAGCCTGGAAGAAGTTCTCAATGATTCAGATGTTGAATTGGTCGTCGTCAATACCCCCAATGATACTCACTACGATTATACGGTAAAAGCATTGGAGGCTGGGAAGCATGTTATTGTCGAGAAACCATTTACCAACACAGCGGATGATGCACAAAAGTTAATTGCCATGGCAAAGAAAAAAAATAGACTGCTCTCTGTTTTTCAAAGCCGGCGCTGGGATGGCGCATTTATGACATTGAAAAAAATTGTAGCATCCGGTGTATTGGGTAAGATTGTGGAGTATGAGGCACATTATGATCGTTTCCGCAACTACATCGCTCCAAATACCTGGAAGGAAGAACCCGGACCAGGCTCGGGCATCTTGTACAATCTTGGATCACACATGCTTGATCAGGTTTTGGTTTTATTCGGTAAACCGGAAACTGTCAGCGCACGAATCGGGATACAAAGGCCCGGAGGAAAAGTTGACGATTTCTATGACCTTCGGCTATCATACGACAACCTGAATGTAATTGTAAAGTCAAGCTATCTCGTCCGCGAGCAGGTACCTCTCTACATTGTTCATGGCGTGAATGGATCATTTGTAAAATATGGTATTGATCCGCAGGAAGAAGCATTGAAAGCCCATCAGATACCTGGAACTCCCGGATGGGGAACTGAACCAGAGAAGCTCTGGGGTAAATTAAATACTGAAATTAATGGATTACACTTTGAGGGCAAGATTGAAACCTTAGCAGGAAATTATCTCGGTTACTATCAAAATATTTATGAAGCAATACGCGAAGGGAAGGAGCTTACTGTTAAAGCAGAGCAGGCAATGGGCGTGATTCAACTTATTGAAGCTGCGATAAAAAGCAATAAGGAAAAAAGGGAGATTGCTTACTGATTATTGGCTGGATAAATTTTTCTAAAAAACTAACATTTATTTTCGCGTCTTTTTAAACACATATGACATGGAAAACATAGAAGTTTCTACAGGCTATGTGATCTATGTTCTATGTGTTTAGATTCCTTCCGCATTCATCTATGTGTTTAGATTTTTCTTCCGCATCCATCAAATATTGATCACCAGATTAAGTTACAATCCCTTGCCTGTTAAAAAAGCATTTAGCTCAGCAAGGTCGTCTGTATTTATAAAATCAACACCGGCTTCCAACAATGCTTCCCATGCTACTTCGTTGTCGGGTATTGCCCACAAACGAAACTTCTTACCTTCCTTATGAACTTTATCGGCTAATTCTTTCACACAAAGAAGATCATTATCAGTCGGATTCGATTTACCACTCCAGGAAGACCAGTTCTTATAATTATCACTAATAACCGGCATCTGTTCGGAAGAATATCTATTGCCAACATCTTCAGGACGCCCATCTATTCCAATACCTGAATTAATATCCTTAAGCATCACATCAAGAGGCCTGTTACCGGAGAGAAAGACTTTTAAGGCACAAACTTCAGATGAGCATAACAGAGATGGATATTTTGAAAGAGCTTTCTTAATTGCCTCATAGGTGGATATTCGTTCCGTTTTACAATCAATCATTAAATAAAAAGTGGCTTTGTTTCCGGCATAGATTCGATTGTTATTTACTTTAAGAAGACTGTCGAGAGGCTTCAGGTAAAGTATCTCCAATGATGCCGCATCCTTTTTTGGTTGATCATGGGAAACTACGAGTGTTTCATTTTGAAGATATACATCTGCTTCCACAGAAATGAATCCGTTTGCAATCGCCTCTTTAAGAGGTCGTTTGTGTTCATAATCGTTGTGGGCATGCGCGTTAAGATGAGGTTTAGAAATCTGTGCTTTACAAAGCACTGGCAGACCAATAAGCGCAACAAGAAAGATAAAACGCATTGCTAAAGCCGAAAAAATTACGGAGATTTATTTATACCCACACAAGATACGGTAGGTCATGCTGAAATCTTCTTTCCTGTGCCTGCTTTTTGTTTCCCTCTTCGCAATCTGCAGGGGAAATTCGATTCTTATACCAATGGACAATGTCCAGAAAAACCATTTAAAGGCTTATGGAATAGCATTCACCATTTTGAAAAAAGACTTAACCGTTGATTGGCTCTTGAATTATCGCGGGGGAAGTTTTTTAATCACTTATTCAACCTTCCTTGAGAACGAATGCAAAGTCCGTGGAATAACATATGAGCTTTTGCCAACCACGAAGGCCAATTCAATAATAGAGGAAATTGCAGGATCCGATGTGAACATGAATCTGGTAAGACTTGAAAAAGCCCCAAAGATTGGCGTCTACTCTCCTAAAAATGCATTGATTGGCGATGAAACGGATGCGGTTATCGCAGTTCTAGATTATGCTGAAATTCCCTACACCATTCTTTATGATGAAGAGATTCTTGGGGACCATCTTATAAAGTATGACTGGCTACATCTTCATCATGAAGATTTCACCGGTCAGCATGGGCGATTTCTTAGAAGAGAATCCGCTGTATTGGAATCAAAGATTCAGGAAGCTACCGCGCATCAACTTGGTTACGAAAAAGTTTCTAAAATGAAACTTGATGTGGCGAAAAAAATCAAGGCCTTTTGCTCCGGCGGTGGCTATTTATTCGCGATGTGCTCCGGCGCTGAAACGTTTGATATCGCATTGGCAGCCGATGGAGTCGACATCAGCGAAAGTATTTACGATGGTGATGAGCCTGATGAAAATGCTCAGGACAAACTTGACTTTTCAAAAACACTTGCCTTTGAGAATTTTACACTTGAACCAGGGAACAGCAGGAAGTTTTCTGACATCAATACCGGTCGTCCGGATTTCTTTGAACATCAAGCTGATTTCTTCAGACTTTTTAGTTTTTCAGCAAAATGGGACGTCGTTCCTTCAATGCTTACTCAAAACCATGAGTATGTAATTAAAGAGTTCATGGGACAAACCTCGTCATTCAGCAACTACACAGTAAAGCCTGAAGTTTTGGTTCTTGGCGAAAACAAAAGAGTTAATAGCGTTCGTTACCTCTATGGAGAATTGGGTCGCGGGCATTTTACCTACTATAGTGGACATGATCCGGAAGGCGTACCTGGAAGGCATCGTGATCCAATTGATTTGAATTTGCATCCACATTCACCGGGATATAGGTTGATTCTGAATAATGTATTGTTCCCTTCGGCAAAGAAAAGGAAACAGAAAACGTAATCTGGGGAATTAAGGGATTAGGCATTGGGAGATTCAGGAGAGTGATGAAAGTTATTTCACAAATTGTGATTCTGGAAAAAAATCAGCGTTGAATATTAACCAACATAAATTTTATTAATGTGAGTTCAGCATTTGTAAGAGAAGGTGATGATCAATCGCTGGATGAAATTTCTCCATCAATAACTGCATTGCGAGTATTTCTTACAAGAGAGAACGGTGGTATCCAGGTGTCAGAACGAAGCAGCCACAAAGATTCAAATGGCCGTTCAATATATGTTATGAGTAATGGACTCTCATATATGAAGGATGATCAAGGTAAGTGGAAGGTGGCTAATTGATGGCAAATCATCATAAAAGTCGAATGCATTTCCCTCGGATTCCACAGATCGAATGCTCGCAGATTTTCGCGTTCCGTAGAAGCTGTGGGAAATCATTCAGTTTAGAAAAAATAGCTTTACCTAAAAGGTCTTAAAATCTCTGGTAAAAGATCTTACCGCAAAAAAATCAGATATAAAAAAAGTAACACCAGTAACAAGGCAATCAATTTTAACCCATAGTTTGCTCCTGTAAATTCATACTTGCAGATAGGACACACCTTACTTGAGGCATCTACTTCCATTGCACACGAAGGACATTCTTTCGTTCTCATTCCGTAAGATCGCAAGAGAAATCAATAAGCAAAATATCCGAACTCAATAAACATACACAAGAACGGCAACCACGTGACATGCAGTTCCAAGCAAAACAAAAATGTGCCAGATAAAATGACTATACCGGATCTGATCTTTTACAAAAAAGAATACTCCTCCTGAGTACATGATCCCGCCAGCAAGCAGCCACAGTAAACCACCGGCAGAAAGATTAGCCCACAACGGTTTTATCGCTACAATCGCAAGCCACCCCATTGCTATATAAAGAGCAGTGGAAAGTTTTCCGCTGGTAGCGCCGCCTACTGATTTTACTACCACGCCCAAAATTGCCAGGCCCCAGACAACGCCAAACAATGACCATCCCCAGGCACCAGGCAACACACCAAGAGTAAATGGCGAGTAGGTGCCCGCTATCAAAAGATAGATTGCACTGTGATCAAAAATATTAAATACTCGTTTTGTCGTGCTTTGAGGAAATGCATGATAAAGTGTTGACGCAAGATACAATAACATCATTGTCGTGCTGAAGATGCTTGCTCCGACAATAGCAGCTGTGCCCGATGGAATTGCTTTTATAATAAGTATTGGTGTTACCGCCACCGCACCCAGAAAACCAACCCCATGACTGACGCTGTTGGCTATTTCTTCACCAAGCGTTTGACTGTGTTTTAAAATGATGGTGCCTGACTTCATAAAGCGTGATGAATGTAAAGATCGAAATAATATAGCTTAAAGCTTAAAGCGAAAAGTTTAAAGCTTGAGTTGACAAATTTACTCGAGTATTTGCCTTATAGACCCTAAACGGATTATCAAGACATGTTTCCTTCTACTTGAGTATCTTTGACGGAAATAAGCTTTATGAAAAACCTTACGCTGTTCCTCTTCATATTGATTTCCGGTTTTGTGCATGCACAAACCGTATCTTTTCAGGATTTTAAAATTTCAGAACAGGAGATCATCTATCAAAAAGTCTTTATCCAGGATTCGATCTCCATTGCAAAGCTGGAAGCTTATTTTAAAACGGTCCCGGTATTCAAAAATCTTACAGCGTCGGGGGATGGCCTCACTTTTAACATCGAAGATCTTACGATCGATTACAGAAAATTTCAATTCAGCCAGGTTGGCACACCTCCGATTATGCAGACTGGAAAATATAGCGGAGACGTTTCTGTAGGTGTGAAAGATGGAAAATACCGCGTTACACTTCAATCCATTAAAGTCACCGGCGATATCGGTTATAAAAAAATTACTGAAAAAGATAATCTCACCAACTATGCTTGCAAAAACAGTGGAACGATCATTTCGCAAGACTGGTGCAGGCCGAATATGTTAGGTTTGTTAGATCAGGCTTTAACTGATAAATTTCTTTTTAGACAGGTTAAGGATGATTGGTAGTGGTTGGTAATTGATGGCTGGGAAAGGTGGTAGATTAACGCTCAGGATCGTTGTCTCCTTCAATTAATTTCAGCTCCACAAGCCTAATTGAATCACGTTGTTCCATCGTCCTTTGAATTTTTAGTTTTCGTTCATAAAGAACCTGTAAAAAACTTTCAGGAGGAGCTATCACAGATGTGTCTGCCTGAATAGTGGAATCCCGCTGAAAGATGGTTGTTATAATCTTCTGTTGTAAATCATCGCTTAGATCATAAAGATCGCAATCGAGTTTTTTCTGAAGCTTGGCCGAAAGCGGAGGGAACTTCGCCTCTGATATAGTTTTAAACTTTGGATCCTTGTTTACTTGTTTTAAAAAATAAGCTGTTATTGGTAATGCTGTGTTAGATCCCTGGCCAAGCTCGGTGCTCCGGAAACGTATCCTTGGATCATCTGCACCTACCCATGAACCCATTACCAAATGAGGTGTCATTGCCATAAACCATCCGTCAGCATTTGATTGAGTTGTTCCAGTCTTACCCGCCACATCTGTATAAACCCCGTACTTCCATCGCAGTCTTGACGCTGTCCCTTCCGTAACAACTGTACGCATCATATTTGTTATGAGCTCAGCCGTTTCTTTGGACATTGCCTGTTCATTATTAGATTTTGGTTTAAAGTCTTCATACACTTTTCCGTCGAGGTCATGGATCGTGCTGATATAGTAAGGAGTGTTAGGTATACCATCATTTGCAATGCAGGAATATGCAGCCGTCATTTCCAAAAGAGAAATCGATGAAGCCCCAAGAGAAATCGAAGGCACTTCAGGCATATCGCTGTTAATTCCCATCTTTCGTGCGAGTTCAATAGTATTTTTCACACCTGCTATTTCAATTAGCTTCACGGCAACTGTATTAACAGAATAAGCAAGTGCGCCTTTCATAGTGTATTCCACCTCATAGTCTATCTGCGAATTTCGTGGCGTCCATTTCTCTCCTTCTTTATCAATATACGTTTCGCGTTCTGCTGAAATCAATTCACATGGCTCAGCTCCTTTTTCCAGTGCCATTGCATACACGATTGGCTTAAAGATCGACCCTACTTGACGTTTAGTACTCTCCTTTACATGATCAAATTGAAAAAAGTCATGCTCAATTCCTCCTACCCATGCCTGAATTTTTCCGTCGGAAGGATCTATCGCAAGAAAGCCCGCGTTCAGATATTGCAAATGATGAATGATAGAATCTACCGGACTTATCGTTGTTTCTTTTACACCTTGCCAGGTAAACAGAGACATCGGTTCAGGTTTTTGCATTGCCTCCATGATCTCCTCTTCCGATAAACCTTGTTCTGCTAACATCTGGTATCGCGGCGAACGCTGTATTGCCTGCTCAAGAACTTCCTCTTTTCCTATCCATGGCTTTTGTTTTCCCCAATGATCAAAGAAAGTTTTTTGAATTTCCGTCATCTGCTGGACCATTGCATTCTCTGCGTACTCCTGGAGCTTCGAATTAACAGTAGTGTAAATTTTGAGTCCATCGGTATAAAGATTATAAGGAGTGCCATCTTCTTTTTCATGATTGGCACACCACGTCATTAATTCTGACTTTACATATTCACGGAAATAAGGCGCGAGTCCCTGATGGAATGATATCTTGTTGTATTCAAGCTCGACAGGTAATGCTTTCAATGAATCAGCCTTAATTGAATCCAGCTTATTGTACTTCACCATTTGTCTAAGCACGACGTTTCTTCTTGTGAATGCCCTGTCGGGAAACAATCTTGGATTATAACTATGTGTGGCTTTTAGCATTCCTATCAGCAGTGCAGCCTGATCAACGGTAAGATTTTTGGCAGAAGTGGAATAAAATCTCTCCGCAGCAGCCTGGATTCCAAAAACATTGTCAGCAAATGGAACGGTATTAAGGTAAAGCGTAATCAATTGTTCTTTGGAATAGATGCTTTCGAGTCTTCGTGCGATCCTGACTTCTCTTAACTTGTTTAACAAAATCGGAAGTATCCAATAACGCTTTCGCGGATAAAGATTCTTTGCAAGTTGCTGGGTAAGGGTACTCCCACCACCCGATGATTCATCCTGTTGAATAATTGACTTTATTAATACCCTCGCCAAACTTCTATAATCAACACCACTATGATCATAAAAACGGATGTCTTCCGTGGCGATAAGCGCATCTATAACCGCCGGAGCTATTGCATCATACTTCACCTCTGTCCGGTCTTGCAGAAAATAACGCCCAAGAAGAACACTGTCGGCGCTGTAAACTTCGGAGGCTACCTGATTTTGAATATTGCGCAATTCCCGGTTGCCGGGAGTTTCCACCCATACAAGAAATATCAATAGAAATAGAAAAGCAGCTGGAGGGGTTACAATTTTCGCCCATCTCCTGGCGCGTGGATGAGTATCAAAATATATTTCAACGGTGCTAATAACTCTCTCACCCTTGATCAAATATGGTCTTAGCTTCGGGTATTTCCATACTCTTCGGTAAAGGCTTACAAAAAAGTAAAGGAGTCTGCGGCTTAATCGATCAAAGTATTTCTGCATAGAGATAAACTAATAATCAAGACCCGCCACATTATGAGATGTCATACAACTGCTTTCAAAACTTAAATTACCCAATTTTAAAGACAATGTGAGTGTTGAAATGTTCAAGTGCACACGTCGGAAATTAATCAGGCTTCTGACGCCATTGCTTTTTCTCCGATCGCTGCTTCTTTTCATTAATTCGCTTGTGAGCTGCTGTCTTACCTGGCTTTGTAGCTTTTCTAACTTTTCTCGGAGTAAATGCTGTGATAAGGAGATGATTCAGCTTTTCAATTATCTCTTCTTTGTTTTGTAATTGCGAACGACTATCCTGGGCTGTAAGTATAAGAACACCCTCCTTCGTCATTCGTGAAGCCAGTTTCCTTATTATTAAATTTTTCTGGTCATCATTTAATAGTGCTGAATTCGAAACGTCAAGTTTCAAAGTAACCTTCGAATTTACTTTGTTCACATTCTGTCCACCAGGCCCACCGCTTCTTGACGTAGTGAAAATCAATTCACTCACCAGGTCCTTTGCTTTTGGTATATCTTTTATGTTCATAATAATTTTATAAAATTACACCATGCCATGGAATTGTTTCTGCTTAAGCCCTTTCACCTTGCAACTTGTCCAAAGTTCCAGTAGTTTTATCCATACTATGCATCATTAATCCTGATTTATGAAGAAATTAGTTCTATTCCGGAATTCATTAATACTTGTCACGTCATTCCTGGTCCTCTGGGGTTGTTCCAAAACCTGTGATATCAAATTAAAAAACGGGACCACTGCCACGATTAAAGTGTTTACAAAAAAAACCGGCATTGAAAGTTCCGTAGAACTCAAGCCAGGAGACGTTCTTCGGGTCGGCAAATGTACAGACTGCGCCGAAATCAACGACGAAGAAATTGAGTTGGATCAAATGCTGGTAATATTAGGTATGGACGAGCTTGAAATGAAAGACAAAAAGGAAGTGCTTAAATTTTTAAACGAGCTAAAGTCAGAGGACTGTCTGGTTAAAACATTTCAATAATTAGTCGTCCCTTAAAAACTCATTTTCAGGAAAAATTGATATTTGAAGACTTTTAGCAGAGCTTCAAAAAGTTGAGCCAAAAAGACAAGTGGATTTACTTTCCACTTGTTGATCATTCGTTTGAAGTTCATACCCGC
>JANYDR010000226.1 GCA_025363495.1 Cyclobacteriaceae bacterium
AACCAACAGACAGCGTTAATTGAAATAATGACGGATAGGAAGATTCGTTCTTTACTAAAAAATCATTTGCCACCCGAATTATAATTAACGTCTTTGCGATTTTTAGAATATCTTCTCCTTCCAGAAAATTTCCTTCAATCGCAGCAGTCTGAAACCATGCTTCAGGATCATCATATGCGTGAATAGGCAAGTCATCTCCACGGTCCAGAATTTGCCTTGCTTCAAGATTCTGAAATAAAAAAGGTTTTATCAGCTCAAGTTTGGACTGAAAGCAAATCTCAGAAACTCGTTTCTCTCCGATCGGTCCAAGGCAATAATGCAAAATGCGCTGACGGACCTGGTCAAACCCAAGCCTGACTTCAAAATCATCCGGATAGATCACGCCTCCTATCATTTGGTGACACCACCCGGTAACAGTCGTTGCTCCCGCAAACTGAGTGAATCAATTACAATATCATAAATAGCCTCAAGCTTGACAGGGTTATCCAGATAGTAATGGTAGGTTTTCTCAAGAATCGAATCATTAATCCCTTTCCTGTGCTTCAGGGAGTCCTGATAGGGAAGAAATAACTTATACGCTGAATCCCGGGGGCAATTGAAAAGTTGGGTTCGGGCTTCCGCCATATACAGATCAAGCATCCAGTCCACCATTTGTGGTTTGGTGAGAACACCTTCGGGTTCAGAATCCCTTTTACAGGACATTATTGTGCTCAAAATCAGAATTAAAACAATCCCATTTAATCTCATGTAAAATCTTTCTTTTGGCGGGCGCAAATTACTCATAATTTAGCGCCACTAAAATGATGCCGGAGTGAAAGAACTTCTGAAAAAGCTTAGGAGATACGAAATTCAGATACGCAAGGCCATCAACAGCCAGATGCAGGGGGACTTCCATTCCATCTTTAAGGGATCTGGACTGGAGTTTGATGATGTTCGCCCCTACCAGTATGGCGATGATATCAGAGCCATCGATTGGCATGTGTCTGCCAAGGGCCACGGTACGTTTGTAAAGACCTTTAAAGAGGAAAAAGAACAAACAATTTTTTTCGTTTTGGATGTAAGTGCCTCTCAGAATATCGGAAGCCCGGGCAAAACCAAGTTTGACATTGCAACTGAAATATGCGGAGTGCTGGCTTTATCCGGTGCAAAGGAATCCAGTCAAATAGGACTGATATGCTACTCGGATGAACGCGAGAAGTTTCTAAAACCGAAAAAGGGCATTGGACAAGCGTATGAAATTCTGGCAAGCCTTCAGCGCCTGCGTCCACACTCCACAAAGACAAATCTCGCAAAGGCCATTTCATTTGCTTTGAATTCTATCAAAAGAAAAAGTGTGATAGTAATGATCTCTGATTTTATTGACGATGGATACTTTCACAATCTGCAATCCCTGGCACAAAAGCATGATCTCGTCGTTATTCAAATAACAGATAAGCGAGAAACAAACTTACCCAAGCTCGGTATCATTCCGGTGCTGGATAAAGAGTCAAACAAGACTCTGTGGATCAACACCTCGTTTGGCGATTTTCGAGAACATCTGACCAACACGCACACTACTCGCAGCGAAGAGTTAATGAAATTCAGCCGGAAGCATCAGATCAATTACATGAGCATCACGACCGATGAAGATTATGTGCCGAAACTCCTTCGGTTATTTAAAGTAAGAAACAAAACGCTAAAGACTTCGTAAGCTGATGCAGTTCGACAAGAGAATGAAGGTGATTATCCGGTGCATTGGTTTCTTGATGTTAGTGACACCTCCCGCTGTAGCGCAAGATAGCACCCAGGTAAGAGGTCATTTCGAATCCGATAGCATTAGTATTGGAAAAATAATCCCTTATTCACTCACAGCACGGTATCCAAGCAATAAACAAGTCTTCTTTCCGGATTCTACTTTTTCTTTCACACCATTTGAAATCAGTAAGAAAAAATTCTTCACGACTCAAACAAAAGGTGGCTTAAGCTATGACAGCGTTGTCTACTTCCTTACCACCTTTGAAATAGACAGCATTCAGCGACTCAGCCTGCCAATATTTGTACTTCAGGAAAAGGATTGTGTAAAGATTCTTTCTACACCCGATAGCGTGATCCTCAAATATCGCGTGGCAACAATGCCAGACTCTGTTTCAGTTGAAAAATTACCATTGAAATTCAATACAGCCTATCAAAAGGTTTCATGGATCCTGAATTACCCGGTGGTTGCCGCGGTAATAGGAATATTGATTGTTTTATTGATAGTATCATGGATCATTTTCGGAAAACGCATTCGAAAATATTTTATAATTCGAAGGTTGAATAAAGATTACCAGGAATTCATTGCAAGATTTACAATGTCATTGGATAAATTATCGAAAGGATTTACAAGTCGCCGTGCTGAAGATGTTCTGATTATCTGGAAAAGTTATATGGAAGACCTGGAGAAATATCCTTACACCAAATTCACATCAAGGGAAATTGTACGGCTTGTAAACGACCGGCAACTGGAAAGTGCTTTGCGCACTATTGACCGTGGCATCTATGGGGGATTTTTATCTTCTGTAGATTCTTTCCAGTTTCTACAATCATATTCCCAGCAACGTTTTAATAAAAAAGAGGCAGAGATAAAGAATGGATAATCTAAGCTACTGGTCATTAGATTGGTTTTCCCCCTCTTCCCTTAGGGCCTTTACCTGGACAAACGTACTGTTCCTTTACGCGATAGCGGCGGTGCCTCTGTTGCTTCTAACACGATGGCTCTGGAGATACTTCTTTAATCAAAAGCTGCCTGTCGCATTTACCAAAAGTGATTTAAAAAGCTCACCGTTAACATTGCTCAGATTAATTCCTGAAATACTTCTGGGACTAATTGTAGTATTACTATTGGTTGCATTGGCGCGGCCACAAAAGACCAATGAAAAGGTCGAGCAATGGACAGAAGGTATTGACATTATGCTGGCCATTGATATTTCACAATCCATGCAGATTGAAGACTTCACACCCAACCGGCTGGAGGCTGCCAAGAATGTAGCAAGGGATTTTATAAAAGGCAGACTTCAGGATCGTATTGGTATTGTTGTGTTTTCCGGTGATGCGTTCTCCCTTACCCCACTTACTACAGATTACTCGTTGCTCAATTCCTATCTGAACGAAATGAATTTTGATATGATTGAAAGTCGGGGTACTGCTATTGGGAGTGCCCTGGCAGTTGTCACAAACCGCATGAGAGAATCGGAATCAAAATCAAAAGTTTGTATTCTTCTCAGTGATGGTGACAACACCGCCGGTAATATCGATCCCATTACTTCCGCCGAACTTGCTGCCGCTTACAACATTAAGATCTACACGATTGTGGTCGGCAAGGAAGGCCTCGTCCCTTTTGGAAAAGATTTCTTCGGGAGACCTAATATGGTTGAAAATACAGTTGATGAATCGACCATGCGAAAGATCGCAGAGATCGGTTCAGGAGAATTCTTCCGCGTAACGGACAATCAGGCCTTACAACAGGTTTTTCAGAAAATTGATCAATATGAAAAGGCCGAGATCAAGGAAACCCGGTTTAAG
Organism: Cyclobacteriaceae bacterium; assembly: GCA_025363495.1. Lineage (GTDB taxonomy): Bacteria > Bacteroidota > Bacteroidia > Cytophagales > Cyclobacteriaceae > ELB16-189. The sequence continues at coordinate 3,541 of JANYDR010000226.1, forward strand.
GACACGAGTGATTTCTATTTTATTTATCTGAGATGGGCTATAGTTCTGTTCTTGTTGTGGCTTTTGTTGAAGTCTACGTTTTTGAGCAACGTGTTGCAGGACTAAAAGGAAATGAAAAATGAAAGAATGAAAAATTAAAAAATGGAAGAGCTACATTTTTAATTCCTTAATTCTTTCATTTTTAATTTCATAGTCATCCCAAAAAAGTAATCGCCTTGCCAAACCAGATCAATCTCATTCCAAAAAAGATCAAAGCGATACCGAGTACGATGTTCATGATCTTTAATGATTTTTGAGCTAATAGTCGCCGCAACTTATCGGCTAGGTATGCTTTCAGAATATCTGTAGATAATACCGTTCCCAGCAAAAAGGCAAAAAATAACGCGAATTCGGTGGGCTTTGAATAACCATAATTAGTCGTCCCTTAAAAACTCATTTTCAGGAAAAATTGATATTTGAAGACTTTTAGCAGAGCTTCAAAAAGTTGAGCCAAAAAGACAAGTGGATTTACTTTCCACTTGTTGATCATTCGTTTGAAGTTCATACCCGC
>JANYDR010000234.1 GCA_025363495.1 Cyclobacteriaceae bacterium
TGTTTCTGCATTGGCAGGGTGTAGCATATACCATGTAGTTGCTGCAGCCGCTATATAAAAGTTCCATTCGTTTTTATAAGAAATATCAAATAGTTTAAATACCAGGAAGAAATCAAATCCTGTAGTTCCACTGATCGCCGGTGCACTTGTGCCATCGAGGAATTTAGTGCCATCGAAACGGAAGACGGGATACCCATTGATCACATTAGTTTGAAAAATAGGGTTGCACAGTAGTAGTGGGCTGGGTTGCGTTGCGTTATTGGCAATCGGACTTTGGTCAGTCCAACTGGCTATTCCCTGGCCCGCAGTTGCTGCGGTAAGTGAAGCATTAAGTGCTCCAGCATCAGCCTTTAACCACCACTATAGATTTGAAGAAACTCGTCCGGGGCTTTGTGCCAATAGGCTAAAAGGAGCAATAATGACGGCAAAAAGTAACTTTCTCATCCAAAATGAATCGCAAATTCCACACAAATGTAACCATAAATGATTATTCAGGATCCTGATATTATTTACCTATTTTTTATCCGGCCACAGCGGAGAAACAAAGGAAAGTTTATGGCAGGTTTTTCTTCCACCCATATCGGTTTTATTTTGGCTATCAGGGGAATTACAGGATTTACTTCTTTTTTACTTATGTATTTCTGAACAGATGACCACGTTGTGAGATATCCCTCCAGTTCTTCAAGACTCCATTCAAATGAAAATGAAAATTCCGGAGTTTGAATCTCCCTAAATGGAAATGGTATTGTTGAATAGTGATTATCAACAAGCTTTCGTTCAGCATCCCAATATGGTCCGATAATATTCACGTAGAAATCACTTATAACTTTATCGATCATTGGATTTATTTTTAACAAACCATAACCCCATACGGCAAGTATTGCTTCAGGTTTTGCTACGCGGATAACCTCTTTGTAAAATTCAGAAAAATTAAACCAGTGAATAGCCTGACCAACTGTAATCAGATCGAAGGTTGAGTCAGGAAAAGAAGTCTTTTCAGCAGGCGAAACAGAGTATTCAATATTTTGAGCTGTCACTGCATTTTCTATTTGCTGGGCACTACTATCAGTAGCTATTACTTTTTGAAAATACGGAGCAAGGTCCCGCGCAACCTGACCATTACCAGTAGCACAATCCCACACAATCTCCCTTCCGTTTACATAATTGAGGATAAAATCATATAATTCCTTTGGGTACGTTGGCCGGAACGCCGCATAAGCTGAAGCCTGCTTCGAGAACAAATCTTTCATACCGAACCGCCGATTACCGATCACTTCAACTACCTTCTACCTTTTACTTTTTACCCTTACCAACATGCCCCAGCCCCCTCACGCACCTCCCCGGCTTCTCCCCGGTATGCTCGCCGTCTTTCAATACCTGAACGCCATTTACAAAAACATGAACAACCCCAGTGGAATATTGATGTGGGTTTTCAAAAGTTGCATTGTCCTGAACTTTCTCTGGATCAAAAATCACCACATCGGCAAAATTTCCCGCTAGTAAAGTACCACGCTTTTTAAGCTTTAAATGAGTCGCCGGTAGTGAAGTCATTCTTCTTACAGCCTCTTGCAGGCTAAATAATTTTTCATCGCGAACATACTTTCCTAAAATCCTGGCAAAAGTCCCATATGCCCGTGGGTGTGTCCCTTGATCGGTAAAATTTTTTGTCAATGCCGGAGCTCCTGCATCCGAACCAACACTTACATAAGGTTGCAGAAGCATCTTTCGCATATTTGCTTCTGATATAAGAAAGTAAACTGCTCCAATGGAAGATTGATCTGCTGTCAATAAGTCAAGCACAGTCTCATCAGCATTTTTTCCATGAAGTGCAGCGACCTCATTCAATCTTTTTCCCTTATATAAATTATTGAGTGAGTCCTTTTTAAAGCCCAGCAACATTACATCACGCGGATCAGAATTCCTTGTAGGAAGTCCGTTCTCCATATCAAATAATATTTTCTTTCTCGCCACGGGATTTTTTATTCTCTTACGAAGTTCTGTAATGCCACCCTCCTGGGCCCATGTAGGAACACGTTCTTTTAATCCGGTGGCGCTTGCATTATATGGATACATATCCGCAGAGATTTTTAAGCCCGCTTTCTGAGCACTGTCTATTTTAAAAAGAACAGTATCAATCTTTGGCCAGTTACGCTGATGATTAATTTTCAAATGATATATCTCTGCGGGAATATCAGCTTCTTTTGAAATTCGAAATGTCTCGTTGATAGCTTCGAGTATTTTATCACTTTCGCTTCTCATGTGAGTGATGTAGCTCCCTCCATATTGTGCGGCTACTTTACAAAGCTCAATCAACTCTTCCGTGGATGCAAATGTAGCAGGCGCATAAATAAGAGAAGACCCAACTCCCATTGCACCTTCTTCCATTGCCTGTTTTACAAGATTTTTCATTTGTAAAAGTTCAGCCTCGGTTGGCTTTCGGTTTTGCTGACCTATCACATACGATCGAATAGTTGTAGCCCCAACAAATGATGCAAAGTTGGGACTCACCTTCTTTTTCTCAAGATGATCAAAATAACCGCCCAGTGTAGTCCATAGATGATCAGAAGGTTTTCGCTTGCGCGGACCAGGGCTCCATCCTTCACCAAATACTTCAAGCGTAACACCTTGTTTGATATCACTAACACCGCGGCCATCTTCCAATAACGTACCGTCAGCCCAACTCAGCATGTTAATAAAGCCTGGAGAAACAGCAAGTCCATTCGCGTCAATTTCTATTTTCCCCTTCGAAGAAGATAAGTTTCCGATTGCCGCCAGGGTATCTGCATTGATTGCTAAATCGGCTACAAACGGCTTTCCGCCATTACCATCGTATATTGTTCCCTGGCGAATAATGAGCTGATATTCCTTCTGGCCGAAACAAGGGAATGAAAGAAGGATGACAGTAAACACTAAATAAAACCGCAGCATTAATAGGATGATAAATTCTATTGTAATATGCCACAAAGACACGAAGACACAAAGAATACAGCTGTCATTGTTAAATGCTCTTTTGGTTTCACTTCGTACTTTGTGTCTTCTTTGAGGCCAACAAAATTATTGATCGGAGCGCAACAAAACATCAAGCAACTCCTTATAGAGCTTTGCACCTAACATTGCCGTAATTCCAGACGGATCCCGGGTCGGATTAAATTCAACAAGATCTGCTCCCACTACATTACCCCGAAGTTTTTGCAATATGGAAATCACCTCCCGCGAAGTAAATCCTCCCGGCTCATGATGAGAAACACCCGGCGCAAAAGCCGGATCGATAGCATCAATATCCAATGAAACATAAACCGGCCCCATGAACTCAAACCTATAAAGTGGATCAAAATCCTTCATTTGGATCACCTCCACGCCAAATTTATCAGCTTGTTCATGTTGATGCCTTGCCATCGTACGAATACCTACTTGCACCAATCGGGTGGCAAGTCCTGATTCCATAATCCTGGCAAAAGGGCAAGCATGAGAAAATTTATTTCCTTGGAACTCATCATATAAATCAGGATGAGCATCGATGTGAAGAATCGTCAGGTCTTTATATTTCTTCGCAAAGGACTTGATGATGGGATAGGTAACTGAATGATCTCCACCTAATGACAAGATCTTATCGTAAGAAGAAAGAATTTTAGTAATCTCCTGTTCAATTGCTCCGGTTACCGGCGGTCCCGATGGCAACTTCAATGGTCCGAGTTCTTTTACGTTCGGATGATTTTTAAGATTTATTAAACTCTCGGTAAAATAATTCGCGGAATCAGAATGAAAAGCTTCATGGATCTTTGCGGGACCAAGCGCGGGTCCGCGGAGATAGGAAGAGAATTCATCAAAGGGAATGTCTACAACAGCAATCATACCAGAATAAATTTGCCCAACGACGGTTCCCTACGGCAACGCAAACGCAACATAACTATCTCCCGACCTGGCACCCAACTTTCCGCCTCCACATGCTACTACAATAAATTGCTTACCATTGACTTCATACATGGCAGGCGTTGCAAAAGCCGGAACAGGCAATTCAGTCTCCCACAAAAGTGCTCCGGTCTTTTTATTAAAAGCCCTGAACTTTCCATCACTTGTTGCAGCAATAAAAACTAATCCACCGGCTGTTACAATTGGCCCACCATAATTTTCAGTACCAGTAATAATGCCCTTCTTTTTGAATTCGGCATTTTCGCCCAATGGTATCTTCCAGGCTATCTCACCTGTATTAAGATTAACAGCATTCAATGTTCCCCACGGCGGCTTTATAGCGGGATATCCTTCTTTGCTTAGAAACTTTTTGTAGCCCGTAATGGTGTATGGAAGCTGACGGAATAAATCTATCGCAACTGGCGCAGACTCGAATTTCTTCTTCTGTTCTTTTTTCTGATCCAATACAAAAGAAGCAATGGCGCTTGACTCTTCTGAAGACAACATTGTAAATGCCGGCATCATGCGCCTTCCTCCACCCAACAACTCTTTGAAAGTTTTTTCATCATACTTTTTATTCACGCTCATCAGCGTTGGATAGTTTCCAGCTCCCTCACGGTTGGCACCATGACACGCAATACAATATTGTTTATACAGTCGCTGACCCGCTTCGAGAAATGTCTCTTTTTCAGGCACTGAAATTTTTACCTCGACCATTCCAATCACCCATGGCATCTCATTGGCATTGACATACAATAAACCAGAGGATGTGTCAAAAGCAGGACCGCCCCACTCAGCACCCCCGTCAAGTCCCGGAAAATAAACTGTTCCGGCAGTAGAAGGTGGTGTGAATAAATTTCCGGAATGATATGTCGCAAATCTCTTCTTAAGATCCTGATAAGATGAATCCGGCACAAGATCATTCAGGTCAGCCTCGGTTAAAATTTGTCGTGCGAAAGGTCTTGGTAAAGATGGCACTGGTTGAGTAGGATAAAGTTTTTCTCCTTTTATCTCTGTCTCTACTGGCACGGCAACTTCTTCTATTGGAAATAATGGTTTACCTGTTTCTCTATCCAGCACAAATACAAAACCATGCTTTGTCGGTTGTGCGATAGCATCAATTTTCTTTCCATCATGCATTACTGTGACCAATGCCGGAGGCGTTGGTAGATCTTTATCCCAAACATCATGATGCATCGTTTGAAAATGCCAGATATATTTACCTGTCTCTGCATTCAGGGCTAAAATACAATTAGCAAAAAGATTTGCTCCCTTGCGCATACCTCCATAAAAATCAAATGAAGCTGAGCCAGTGGGTGCATATACAATGCCACGCTTCTCATCAAGACTAAATCCTGACCAAGAGTTGGCTCCGCCGATATGTTTATAAGCCGTCGAATCTTCCCATGAATCAAATCCTAACTCGCCAGGCTGTGGAATTGTATGAAAAATCCATTGTTGCTTTCCTGTCCTTGTATCATAGGCACGGATATGGCCCGGGGCAGCGTCGCTTGCTTCCGAAACACGCGAACCCATGATCAATAAATTTTTATAAATAATGCCCGGTGAAGTAGACGCTACGTACAAATCTTTCACATCGCGACCAAGTCCTTCATGCATGTCGATCCGTCCGTTATCACCAAATGATTGCACCGGGTTTCCAGTCTTTACATCAATGGCAAACAAGTATGAACCCGCCGCAAAGAATATTCTTTTATCGTCTCCATCCTCCCAGTATGTTACACCCCGGTTATTGTTTAAAGCGAAGCGTTGTCTCCCAGTCATCCCATCAGTTTTACTGGCCTGTGGATCATACACCCATTTCTCTTTCCCTGTCGCGGCATCAATTGCCAAAAGTTTTAACTGTGGAGAGGTCCCGTAAAGAACTCCATCCACTACAATTGGATTACACTGTATCTGCGAATGATTGACCGTGTCTGCATCATGACTGCTATACGTCCACCCAACGGCTAACTTGCTGACATTTACTGTATCAATCTGTGTTAACGAACTATAACGTGTATTCTCTTTTGTACCACCCGTTACTTTCCATCCAGTATAACGTTTGTCGGCGCCAGGACCACAAGCAATGAGGATCAGGGCAATGGGTAAAAATAAAATTTTCATATTGGGTTCTTGTGCTTTAAGAAATAGATCCTTAAAAATCAGTTCGAAATCGATTGAACTAAGTTAGCAAGTATTTCTTTAGAATAGTTAATTGTAATATCGGATTAGTTCTATGAAACTGTAATGACAGTTGAAAATTTGACAAATGATTAAAACCATTTGTCAATTAACAGTTTATTGACAATGCTTGAACCGCCCTCACATTTAATGTGAATCCCGCGTAACCTGCGACCCTGATTTCCCAACAAGAAAATCAAGATCGGCACCTTTATCAGCTTGTTGAACATGCTTTACATAAAGATTTACATAGCCGCGATTCATGATATGTTCTGCCTGCTTCCAGTTTAACTTTCGTTTTTCCAGTTCCTCATCGGATACATCAAGATGTATCCTTTTCTTCTTCACGTCGAGTTCAATCATGTCACCGTTTTGAACGAAAGCAAGATTTCCTCCAATGGCAGATTCAGGTGAGACATGAAGAATTACAGTACCAAACGCTGTACCACTCATTCTTCCATCGGAAATTCTTACCATATCAGTAACTCCTTTCTCAAGAAGTTTTTTCGGCAAAGTCATATTCCCAACTTCGGGCATTCCCGGGTAACCAACAGGCCCGACTGTTTTCAGCACCATAACGCACGTTTCATCGATGTCAAGGTTTGGATCGTCAACACGCGCGTGATAGTCTTCAATATCTTCAAAAACAACAGCTCTTCCTTTATGTTGCATCAATGCAGGAGTGGCTGCCGATGGCTTAATTACAGCACCGTTGATGGCGAGATTTCCTTTAAGCACCACAATTCCAGCTTCTTTGATTAACGGACTTGAATATTCCGATATCACTTCTTTATTATAACACGTAGCTGAGTCTTTTACATTCTCTGCATGAGATTTACCAGTAACGGTAAGAGCATCCATATGAAGCTGTGATTTCATCTCATTAAGAATAACGGGCAGTCCGCCCGCATAATAAAAATCTTCCATCAGGAATTTTCCGGAAGGCATAAGATTCAATAACAATGGTATCTGGCTTCCAAACTTATCAAAGTCTTCCAGGTTTAACTCCACTCCTATTCTCCCGGCAATAGCAGTTAAGTGAATAATGAAATTGGAAGAACCACCGACCGCTGCATTCACCTTGATTGCATTTTCAAAGGCTTTGCGAGTAAGTATTTTAGAAATACGAAGATCTTCTTTAACCATCTCAACAATTCTCCGGCCAGAAAGCTGCGCCAATACCTTTTTTCGTGAATCAACGGCAGGTATGGCTGCAGCACCGGATAAGCACATTCCCAATGACTCTACCATACATGCCATTGTCGACGCGGTACCCATTGTCATGCAATGACCCGGGCTTCGTGACATACAACTCTCAGCATAAGCATAATCACTATATGTTATTTTGCCGGTTTTAAGATCGTCAGTGAATTTCCAAACGTCGGTTCCGGAGCCGATATCCTTACCGCGATATTTTCCATTCAGCATCGGGCCACCTGGAACAACGATCGTTGGCAGGTCAACACTGGCAGCACCCATCAATGTAGAAGGCGTGGTTTTATCACAGCCTGTCAGTAACACAACTCCATCGATCGGGTTGCCACGAATGGATTCCTCCGCATCCATACTGGCAAGATTTCTGAACAACATTGCCGTTGGCTTTAACAGTGTTTCTCCCAACGACATGATGGGAAATTCAACCGGAAAGCCACCTGCTTCAAACACACCCCGTTTTACACTTTCTGCAAAATCACGTAAATGAGCGTTGCAGGGCGTTAATTCTGACCATGTATTACAAATCCCTATGACGGGCCGGCCATCAAACATATCTTCAGGGAAACCCTGGTTCTTCATCCAGCTACGGTAGATAAAACCCATTTTATCTTTTTTACCGAACCACTCCGCACTCCTGTATTTGGTCATGACTTTTGTTGTTGGTTAATGGTTGTTAGTTGTTCGTGTGACCAACCGATCAGCTAACAACCAACAACGAATAATTCTATCCCGCTACCGTATTAATGAGTGTACCAATACCTTCAATCGATATCTTCACCTCATCGCCTGCTTTCAATGTGAAGTGGTCTGGAGGAACGATGCCTGTACCTGTCATCAGGTAAGCGCCGTATGGAAAGGAAGTTTCCCGGAACAAGTATTCTACAAGTTCAACATGTTTTCGCTTCATGCGATTGATAGAGACCTCTCCAACAAAAACATTCGAACCATTACTTGAAATTTCTATCTGAATCATTGTGTCGGGATTGATGGGACTCCCTGGCACATACAAACAAGGACCGATTGCTGCCGAGGCATCATATGATTTTGCCTGAGGAAGATATAACGGATTCTCTCCTTCAATATCCCTTGACGACATATCATTTCCGATGGTATATCCTTCGATCGTTCCTTGTGTACATATAAATAATGTCAGTTCCGGCTCGGGTACATTCCATTTTGAGTCTTTCCGTATGCGAACAGGTTGCCCGGAACCTACTGTACGACTGGCAGTTGCCTTGAAAAAAAGTTCCGGACGGGGCGCTTCATAGACTCGAGCATAGAAATCCCCACTGCCCGCATCCTTTGATTCTTCCATTCGGGCCTGGCGGCTTCGCATATAAGTGACGCCAGAAGCCCAGATCTCCTGACTACTAATAGGTGCAAGTACATCCTTAATAGTAAGCTCTTCCAGTGAAGTATCAGATGTTAGGTTTTTTATTTCCTGAATGACCACCTGAAAAAGATTGGAGCGGTTAACAAAACTATCCCAATTGGCTTCTTTTGAAAGGAAAAAATCACTCTTATGATGGACAACTATCCCCTTTTTTGTTTTATAAATTTTCATCTAATCATTTTATTGATAACTGTAAAAAGAAACGATTGCTGTTAAAAATACAAAAACAATGTTTCAAATTTTTTTAACGACTCAATAAATCAAATTTCATACACCCACAGCTGGTTGCGCAGACGAGTTTCAAACACTCTAAAATATGGCATAGCAACAAAAAACTAATTTCATTGATCTCAGCATTTGAACAGCTGAGTGCCGATCAGATTATCCACCAGATTCCGGGAGCAGGTAAATATTTCAGAAGAATCTTAGCAAATTTTCCTTCATTAAAACCTGTCCTTATGACATTTAAAATGCGGTTTTTTACAATTTTAACCCGATTCAAACGGTTGCAATTGGAAATATTTATTACATTAGCCCCTATCATGCTCGCATCAACGGACATTCATCACAACAATTCTGCGGCAGGCTCTTCTGTCAGGACGGGCTCATTTAATGATGAACTGCTGTGGGAAAATTTCAAGAAAGGCAATGAATTAGCCTAGTCCATGATCTATAAAAATCATGTTCAAAAGCTCTACAGTTATGGAATGCATACTTGTAAGGACCATGATCTTGTCACAGATTGCTTACAGGATTTGTTCTTCAAATTATGGAGCAAGCGCGAAAGTGTTGCGAGTGTAAAATCCGTTAAACCCTACCTTTTTAAATCCTTCAGGCGGTTATTGATCCACCAAATCGTATCGCGCCGTAAGTTCTCTGTGCCCTTCACGGATAAGACTTCCGTTTTCGAATTCATTCCTTCTTTTGAGCATACCCTTATGGAGGACGAATTGAAATCAGAGCAAATAAAGAGGCTTAAAAAGTGCATACAATCACTTACAAAAGGACAGCGGGAAGTGATCTATTTAAAGTTTTTTAATGGATTGAGTTACCAGGAAATTTCTGAGATCACTGAAATGCAGGTAGATTCCGTTTACAATCTGGTTTCCAAGGCCATTGAGCTTCTTCGCAAGAAATTGCAGATGACCAAATCATCTTATTCCAATCCATTGGACCTGATTTCGCAGGGTATAAACAACCTTTAAAAAAAAATAAAATATTTTTTCTCAAAATGATGAGAAAAAACCTGGGCCACGCTCTTATGGCTAAATGTTTAGCCTATACGCGTGAAAGATTACCAACATTTCTCTGTTAATGATTTTGTTCTCGACGACTATTTTCAATCATGGATATTGAGCCCTGATGAAAATAGCGACGCATTTTGGTCTGGCTGGATAAAGGAACATCCCGAAAGAACCAATGAATTGGAAGAAGCACGGGAGATTTTACTTCATCTCAGACACTCCAATTACGCACTCACCCCCGAAACTGTTTCCGAAATCTGGAAGCGGGTTCAGCAGGGTGAAGATCCATCCATTCGCCTTCGAAAATCAGCCACTAAGATTTACAAATGGTATTGGGCTGCCGCAGCCATTCTTATCATGGGAATAGCTGTTACGTTTTTAAGAACAGAAGCTGATCACCTGGAATATCATACTGCTTTCGGTGAAACAAAAACAATCCTGCTTCCTGACAGCTCAACGGTGATTTTAAATGCCAATTCAAGTCTCTCGTTTGATACAAACTGGGATACACAACCCGTTCGTGAAATCTGGCTTGAAGGAGAAGGCTTTTTCTCTGTAACCCATAAGCACAACAATCAACCATTTAAAGTCCTGGTGCAGGGTGGCGTAGCCGTTGAGGTATTAGGGACCACATTCAATGTCTATCACCGGTCGGTAGATACAAAAGTTGTTTTGAATACGGGTAAGATCCGCCTCAGCCTAACCTCCAATAAAAAGAAGGAAACAATTCTAATGAAACCAGGAGAACTAGTTGAGTACAAGAAAAATAACTACAGCAAAAGAACTGTAGATCCTACCATTTATGCAGCGTGGACGGAAAAGAAAATCATTCTCAACCAAACCTCGCTACAGGAGATGGTGCGCATGGCAAAAGATAATTACGGTGTTGTCGTAGAGGTATCTGATGAGCGATTGCTTTCGCAGACCGTATCTGGCTCAATGCCTATCGGAGATGCTGAAGGGTTTGTGAACCAGGTTGCAAAGGCATTTCAACTTAAAGCCGAGAAAAAAGAGGACAAATTTTTAATCTATGAATAGCAATGAATAATGTAAACGTGCAGACGATTAACCTAACTACCAACAAACCCAACTAACTATGTTTAAACGTTACCTAATAGTCGGCATCTTCTTCCTGATAGGTCAGCAAGCGATGTCACAGCACGGTGGTGAAGTATACGCCACCACTAAACAACATCCACCAGATTCTCCATCCGGGGAACACCATTCCCTTAAGGATGGCTTGAGTCAACTGGAAAAACAGTTTAATGTTTCCATTGCATATAAAGATGAATGGGTTAACAGTAAAACTGTTGAAACGTCAAACACCAGCTTTTCTTCAATTGAAGAAGCCCTTGATATGTTATTAAGCGACACTGATCTTCATTACGAAAAAGCAGGAGATGGATTTTATGTTATCTCCCTAAGAAAGATGAAGGAAAAAACAGGTGGAGAAGAAAGTGCATCATTGGTGAAAACGCCTGTGCTTTATCCTACATTTTCAACCTCGTCATTAACTTTTTTATCTGAAGAACCGCAAACGATTCCATTTAGCCAGGCCAATCAAAACCTTGCGACGATAATCAGTGGAACGGTTACAGACGAGGCAGGGTCAGGTTTTCCGGGAGTCAACGTTTTAATAAAGGGAACAGCCATTGGAACATCAACCGATGTTTCTGGTAAGTATTCACTGAACGTAGATGATGACAACGGAACACTTGTTTTCTCCTTCATTGGCTACACAACTCAGGAAGTCAGCATTGGAGCAAGATCTGTTGTTGATGTCAAGATGGTTCCGGATGTAAAAGCCCTCGACGAAGTGGTTGTTACTGCCTTGGGTATCGAGCGCTCATCTAAGAGTCTCGGGTATGCTACAGCACAAGTGACTTCAGATCAATTTGCGGTTAACAGGTCTCCTAACATTATGAATACCCTGCAAGGAAAAATTGCCGGAGTAAACATCTCAGGAATGGGAACAGGACCTGCCGGAACTTCAAAGATTCGTATACGCGGTCAATCTTCAATTTCAGGACAGAATAATCCACTCATTGTTATTAATGGCGTTCCTATTGACAACACGAATTTTGGAACAAATCAAGGTAATACGGCGGGTGATAATTCAATCGCTAACAGAGGCGGCGGTGCTTCAACAGATGGTGGAGATGGACTTTCCAGTATCAACCCTGATGATGTTGAGAGTATGACTGTATTGAAAGGTGCAGCAGCAGCAGCGCTGTATGGGTCCCGCGCAAAGGATGGAGTTATAATGATTACTACGAAAACAAGAGGCACCTCAAAGGGTATCGGAGTAACCTATAATATGAATTTCACCGATGAGACTCCACTTGATTATACTGACTACCAATATCAATATGGTCAAGGTGAGAATGGAGTAGGTCCTGCATCCCCCGGTGCATTACCAAACCCTAACACCGGTCAGTGGTCCTGGGGACCAAAAATTAAACCTGGGATGACACAAGTATTATTCAACAATATTGTAACACCTTATACGGCACAAAAAGGTATCATCAATCAGTTCTACAGACATGGTCAGAATCTTACCAATACTGTGTCTCTTTCTTCTACTGGTGATAAGGGTGGATTAAACTTGTCAGTTTCTGAATTGAAGAGTAATGGTATTACTCCTAATAACACGTTTGACCGGAAAACGGTTAACCTTGGCTTTGCTTATGATCTCAATGAGAAGTTGAGCTTTAAAGGCAATATCAATTACTCCAACGAGTACAATCAAAATCCTCCTGTTGTTTCAGATCAGGATAACTCGATACCAACTTCGTTATATGCAATGGCCAATACAATGCCTATGAGCGTGCTGAAAGCTGGTGAATACAATGCGGGTGGAGGCGAAGCTCTTTATTCAAGATTCACGAACAGAACAAATCCTTATTGGGTACTTGATAATGTGAAACAGAATATTCGCAGGGACAGAATTTTTGGAAATATCTCGGCGAAATATGATATCACTAACTGGCTCTTTGTGCAGGCTCGTGTTGGCCAGGACTATTGGTCAAGGGACCAGGATTATATAAATCTTCCTACCGGAAAGGCATCTATTAATAACGGGTCCATTTTTTCATCAACACCGGGTTTTTATAACGGTGTGTTCACGCAGGATGTTCGTCGCTTCAGGGAGACAAATGCAGACTTCCTTATTTCTGCAACAAAAACTTTTAGCGATTTCGGTGTCAACGTCACTGCCGGTGGAAATCAAATGTACCGACGCTCTGACTACAATAGTATGCAGGGAACAGACCTTGTTGTAAAAGACCTATATACAATCCAGAATGCACGTGCAAAGGATGTACTTTATGATTTGACAGAACGTGCCGTTAATTCACTGTACGGACAAGCTGAAGTCAATTACAAAAAGTTTATTTACCTGAACGGAACAGTGCGTAATGATGTGTTTTCTACTTTATCCCCTGCTAACAGGAGTATCGTTTATCCATCAGTGTCTGCCAGTTACGTTTTCTCGGAGTCGTTCACAACGAAGCCGTCATGGTTAGACTTCGGAAAATTCAGAGCTGCTTATGCTCAGGTTGGTAGTGATACAGATGTACCGCCCTATTCTAATAGGTTACTTTATGGAGTAAATGCTCAGTTATTTGCCGCACAACCTGTCGGAAATTACTCGAATGCAACCGTAGTACCGAATCCCAACTTAAGGCCAATGAGAACAGCGGAGACTGAATTAGGTCTTGAAATGAAAATGTTTAATAGCCGAGTAAATGTTGATCTGGCTGTTTATAGAAAGATAACAACGGATCAGATTGTAAACGCTCAGATATCCGATGCCTCCGGTTTCACCACAACGCGCATTAACAGTGGAAAAAGTCAGAACCAGGGTATTGAGATGATGGTAAACATTGTTCCTGTCAGAACAAATGACTTCCAATGGGATTTTACGTTTACTGGTGCCTACAACATTACCAAGGTCCTTAGCCTGATAACAGACACGCCGGGTGAAAACATCACAGTGGGTACCCACGTTTTCAATGGCTTTGTGCAACAGATTGTCGGACAGGAAATGGGTCAAATTGTTGGATATGGTTATAAGAGAGATGATGGGTCAATAAACCCTGCTCACAAAGGAATGATCGTTTACGGCGCAAACGGTATAGCATTGCCAACCAGCACATTGATTCCATTCGGAAGTGCATTACCTAAATGGGTAGGCGGTTTCACTAACTCGTTCAACTATAAAGGAATTCTCATGTCATTCCTGATCGACTTCAAATTAGGAGGTAAAGTACTGTCAGGAACAAACTTCAACGCATACCGTCACGGACTTTCCCAAGAAACACTGGTGGGCAGAGAGGGCGGCGCGCTTGATGCCAATGGAAATGATCCTGGTAAAGTAACCGGAGTTGGCGTTGATATAAACAGCAATATCAATACTGCGTCCGCTACAGCGGAGAATTTTTACTCTGTTGTAAGAGGTGCCGGTCTTATTGAACCTGTTGTTTATAACGCAGGCTATTGGAAACTTCGTCAGATCACCATTGGGTATGACTTCAGCAAATACTTGAAAGCCAGCTCTTCAATCAAGGGATTAAGATTGAGTTTTGTGGCAAATAATGTGTTGATGATAAAAAAATGGGTACCCAACATTGATCCCGAAAGCTTTGCCTACACCTCAGATAACATCGTTGGTTTGGAGTCACCCAGTGTGCCTACCACACGAAGTCTTGGTTTTAATTTAAATGTCAAATTTTAATACGACTGAATCATGAAAAAGATATTCAACTTTTCACTACTGGCTCTGTCGTTCGTGCTGATCACGTCATGTGATAGCGGATTCGATGCGCTAAATACAAGCAAGGTAGGTGCTGTGACTCTTGATCCAGCTCTTGTCCTAAACAATGCCACTATAAACTCTTCACCTGGAGGAGTAAGTCCTGGTACGTCAACCTCAGCACTGACCTACGACATGGCCATTGTTCAGCAAATGATCACGTCCAACTCAGGTGTGCAGGTTGGGGGTAATTATAACCAGGTTAATATCGGAAACACGCCTCTCACCTGGCAAAACTATTACCAGAATGTGATCAAGTATACAAACGATGTTATTACAAGAACCAAAGGCGATCCAACAAGGGCTAATCTTTATCAGATGGCAAGGATCATACAAGCCAATGCATTTTTGATTCTAACCGACACATACGGTGATATACCATATTTACAAGCCGGCGCAGGTTATAGCACCGGAGTATTTTTTCCAAAATATGATACACAGCAATCAATTTATCCACTGATAATTCAGGAACTCTCTCAAGCTTCGGCTGCTCTTGATCCTGCCGGAAAGATTGAAACAGCTGAAGTGTTGTTTTTTGGAAATATTGCCAAGTGGAAGAAATTTGGTTACTCGCTTATGCTGAGGGCAGGTATGAGATTAACAAAAGCAAATCCTGCTTTGGCAAAATCGACCGTCGCTGCTGCGTTCGCAGGAGGAGTTATACTTACAAATGCTGACAACGTCGCTATTATACATGACAACAATTATTTTAATGGGATTGGAAATACTGTAAATGGAACAGAGGCAGCAAATTTCTATCTCACTGATGTTTTTGTTAATTCACTTAAAAATAATAACGATCCTCGCTTGTCATCAATAGCGGTACGGTATGTCGGTGCTACTTCAGGAGGTGCTCAAACCGCTGCCGTTGCGACCACTGCTGCAGCAAATCAATTTGGTATGCCCATGGGTAGTGATGATGGCTCTGCACAGACAGCAGCTGTGAGCGCAGGTTTGGTAAGCAGATATGCTTATAGCCAGGCTGACAGAAATCGCATTCTGAAAAGACAGTCACCAATGTTTCTTGTGACAGCCGGACAAACAAATTTACTGCTTGCAGAGGCTGCATTAACTGTAAACGGATTCATCCCTGGTGGTGACGTTGCAGCACTTACCTATTTCACTGCTGGTATTAAAGCTCACATGGATCAGATGGTCTCCTATGATCCGCTTTCCGCTGTGAGTGGCTCCGCAAGAGATACGTATGCTACTTCACGAGCTACTCCATTTGGAGTAAATCCATCAGCAGAAATCGGTTATGAATATTGGATAGCTTCTTTCCTTCATGGATCAGAAGCATGGGCCAACTTCAGAAGGACCGGGTTTCCAGCATTGCCTGTTAATCCTTTCCCAGGAAGATCTGTATTATTCATCACCAGGATCACTTATCCTCCTTCAGAGATTCTTGTTAATTCAACGAATGTTCAACAAGCAATCTCTTCTATGGGTGGTGACAAGCTTGACGTTAAAGTCTGGTGGAATAAGTAACAGAACAGTGATTCAAAAAAAAACAGAGGCAGCCAAGTGGGTTGCCTCTGCCTTTAAAGGATGTCTCGAAAGTAGTTTTTGATCGGCAAAATCTCTGTTCAGAAGGTCATTAGATTCACAGTTTGCCGGCCTCTTAGAAGTAAAACTTAGTTCAAGGAAAATAATAACGAATGAATCCAGTAAAATTCAAACATATAACATGAAAAAATTAACCACACTCATTTTGCTGCTGACGCTTGGCAGTTTTTATTCAATAGGTCAGCGCGTTGGCTCTTCTCCGGAATATATTAAAGCATTAACGTCCGAATGGAAGGGTGAACGTTTCGCCGATGGAAGGCCAAAGGTATCTGATGCAATTCTTGCCAGATTGAAAAACATCTCAATGGAGGAAGCATGGGGGGTATTAAAAAATAAAGGATACAATAATCAATATGAAGGCGATTGGAATATCATGCTACCTGATAGTTCCATGACAGGTCGCGTAGTAACAGCTCAATACATTCCTGTTCGTCCTGATCTGCAAAACCAGGTAAAAGAACAAGGTAAAGTAGAAGGTCGTGCACAAAAAGGTGGAACTAACTCATGGCCGATCGACATACTGACATCCGGAGATGTTTACGTTGCCGATAGCTACGGGAAAATGGCCGATGGAACATTAATTGGTGATAACCTTGGAAATGCAATCTATGCCAAATCACAACGCGGTGTAATATTTTATGGATCAGTCCGTGATGTAGAAGGTCTGAGTGAAATAAAAGGTTTCAATGGCTGGTGGAAAGGTCAAGATCCTTCTTATATCAAAGAGATGATGCTTCTTTCCATCAATGCCCCTATCCGCATTGGCCGCGCAACGGTATTACCTGGTGACGTTGTATTAGCTAAAAAATACGGTACCATTTTTATACCTGCTCATTTGGTAGAAGATCTGGTTCTCACCTCAGAAGTAACCGCTCTCCGTGACGAGTTCGGCCATCAGCGTCTTCGTGAAAAAAAATATCTGGCTGGAGAAATTGACAGCGAATGGAGCGAACCAATCAAGAAAGATTTTCTTAGCTGGTTAAATAGTCGTCCCTTAAAAAGCTGAACGGATAAAGATTAATGGGAATAAGATGAGTTTTGGGTTGGTAAAATCTGCAAGAAAGTGGAGTTTTATATGGAAAACCTTGCATATTTTTTATGGCTCCCAAACAAGTTTTGCAATC
>JANYDR010000256.1 GCA_025363495.1 Cyclobacteriaceae bacterium
GGTTTCTGAAAATTTCGGCCACTCTCCATGGATCGCTTTGAAATCCTTTTGCAGAAATGCTAATATTTTTCTGGACCTGATCAACTCCTTTCAAATAATTGAGATCATTAAATGTCTGATCAATAATTTTTTGAAAATTGACTTCCTCCACTATTAAATCCATTTTAAGATTTTTCGAGTGACTCAAAACATCACCGATAAAGTGGTCAAGCTGCTCCACCTTCTGACGCATCAATTTAATGTAGTCAATCAGGTTATCATCATTTCCGGGAAGGGCAGCGAGATTCGCCAAACCAAGAACGGAAGAAAGAGGTGCCCGGAGATCATGCGACACTTTATAAACAAAATTATCAAGTTCAATATTTCTAACCTTCAGCTCTCCTTCTATTTTCTTTTGCTCCGTTATATCGACATACATACCAAAAATGCCGATGGTTTGGTCCTGAAGTAAAACAGGCACACCATAAATTATGACCGACAAAACAGTTCTATCTTTTCGAAAGCGAATTGTTTCTGTCCTCACAACCCGATTACTCGAGATGAGATTATTAAGATCATTTCCCTCCTCTTTAAGATCAATCGGGACAATGAATTGATTGAGGCCCTTACCTTCAAGTTCTTCAACAGTAAAGCCAAACATCTCTTCAAAACCTTTATTAATCTGAACGACATTTCCCTCCTCATTGAGCAGCGTGACAGCCATAGGAGTATTTTGAAAAAGCTGATAGAAAAGTGTTTCCGTTTTACGAAAACTTGCTTCCGCCTTCTTTCGCTCAGTAATATCTGTGAAAATAATTTGCACGGCAGGCTCCCCCTCGTATTTATAAGGACGCCCGGATGTTTCAACATCAATTACACTTCCATCTAAACGGAGATATTTCTGCTCAATAGGGGGAGTTGATTCGCCATTAAGAACTTTGATAGTTCGCTCTTTAACTTTCTCGTGTGAATCTGGATGCGCGAACTGCATTATATCCAGTCCAATCAATTGCTGAGAATTTTTAGCTCCTACCATTCTGGCTGCGGCCGCATTTACAAACTTCAATTTCCCTTTTAAGTGTATGACGATACCTAAAGGGAGTTGTTCCACCAGGTCCTGGTATCGCTCAGTTTCAAGCTGTTGCTCTTCCAGTCTTTTCTTTTCAGTAATGTCAAAGAATATACCATTATAAGAGATGCTACCATCCATCATTTTTACCGGAAATCCCTGGGCCTGGAGCCATAGATAGTCAGTCTTCCCCTTACACCTTCCTTCCCACCGCCATTCTTTTACATTGCGCAAACTTTCATCAATACTTTTATTAAAATCAGGAAAATCCTCCGGGTGGATAAAATCACTAATTGATAAATGACCATTCATAATGACTCCTGGATTAATCCCCAGCAGCTCCTCTGCACGGGGACTAATAAACGTAAAATCGCGATTCCCGTCCGGGAAAAAGGTGTACTCAAATACGACCACAGGGAGGTGATCTATTAATCGCTGCAGGTTTTCCTCTTTGTTTTGGATCATTTAGATAGTAAGCCGATAAAGATAACTGTTGATCCAGTGATTCGGGACGGGATGTAATAAAGTGTTAAAAATTAAACTATTTGTCGGTAAATGAGTCCAGCGGAAACGTTGGATAACTCAAGTTTACTAACTTAGACTCACAAATTTCCGCATAAAAAAGATCCATGAAAATCGTAAAGTATATCGGTATCACCCTCATCGTTTTGCTGCTACTATTTTTCTCCATTGGATTAGTAAAGCCTTCGTTCGAATACTCATCGGCAGTGACAATATTGGCGCCGCCTCAAAAATGCTGGACTGCTTTGCATGACACCACCAGAATGAAGCGTTGGATGCCCGGCTTCCAGCGCCTAACTCTTAAAGATGGTTTAGATATGCAGCCAGGGGCTACTTATGAAATCGTTATTCTTAGTGACAAACTATACATCATGCAGGAGACGGTAAAAGAAGTGAAGCCAGAAGAATACATATCCTATGAATTAATAAACGACGTCATGAAATCTGAATATGACTTTAAGTTTACAATAAATGGGAACGCGACAAAAATCACAAATCAAAATCGAATTATTGGAAATAACCTACTCTGGAGATCAATACTCTTTCTCTCTAAATCATATTTACAAAACGGGGCTCAGCAACAACTGGAGTCACTTAAACTTGA
>JANYDR010000261.1 GCA_025363495.1 Cyclobacteriaceae bacterium
ATTTTTATTATCAGAGTTGCATTGGCTGCCACACTCTCATCTAATTATGGACTCTATGGGCCACCATATGAATTCTGTGATAATGCTCCGGTTGATGGGAGAGAAGAATATTATAATTCTGAGAAGTATGAGATAAAATCATTCGACTGGAGAAAAACAAATCGAATGACAGATCTTATTACTATGTTGAATAAGGCGCGTCGTGAAAACCCAGCACTGCAGTCTACGTGGAATCTTACATTCTGTAGTATTGAGGACCCAAATCTTATTGGGTTTATCAAGGCCACAGATGATCTTTCAAACATTATCATGGTTGTGGTGAATCTTGACCCAAATGGAAAACATTCTGGCTATCTTCAGGTACCGAAGGAAAAACTTGGACTTGGTGATAAAATCAATATAAAGCTGCGTGACCTGATTACCGAGGAGTATTTTACCTGGACCCAGGAATGGAATTATGTTGAGCTTGAACCCAATAAAATGGCGTTCCACTTGTTTAAATTAGATATTCACGAATCCCAAATGTGATCGCAAATTATGGCAGCACAAAGTAAAAGTGATCCCTTATGGTTTAAAGACGCTGTCTTTTATGAACTCAGCGTTCGTTCATTTTATGACAGCAATGGCGATGGCATCGGAGATTTTCCCGGGCTGTTGCAAAAACTTGATTTCATCGAAGACCTAGGTGTGAATACAATCTGGCTGCTTCCTTTTTATCCTTCGCCATTGAAAGATGATGGGTTTGATATCACAGAACAATGCGATGTTCATCCTGATTACGGCACATTGGCCGACTTCAAAGCATTTCTTAAAGAAGCGCATCGCCGGGGAATTCGTGTAATCATTGAATTGATTCTTAATCATACCTCTGACCAACATCCATGGTTTCAAAAATCGCGACGCGCAAGAGCGGGTTCGAGATACGAAAATTATTATGTGTGGAGCGATTCAGTTGAAAAATATAAGGAAGCCCGTGTCATGTTTTCGGGTGATGAATCATCCAATTGGACCTGGGACCAGGAAGCTAAATCATACTATTGGCACAGGTTTTATCATTATCAGCCTGAGTTGAACTTTGACAATCCGGAAGTTCAGCTGGAGATGATTAAGAATGCTGACTTCTGGCTTAAGATCGGAGTGGATGGCTTTCGTTTGCCTTCAGTGCCTTTTCTGTTTGAAGAAGAAGGGACCAGTTGTGAGAACCTTCCTCAAACACATGAATTCCTTAAGCGACTTCGTTCACATATTGATAAGGAATACAAAGACAGGATTCTCATAGCGGAAGCAAACTTGTGGCCGGAAGATGCTGCTGCTTATTTTGGCGCAGGCCAGGAGTGCCACATGAATTTCAATTATCCATTGATGCCTCGCTTATTTCTTGCCTTGCGTACGGAAGACAGCTATCCGATAATTGATATTATGGAACAGACTCCCGAGACTCCGCCCAACAGTCAGTGGGCGTTGTTTCTGAGAAATCATGATGAGATAGGATTGGAGATGGTGACAGAGGAAGAAAAGGATTATCTCTTTAAAGCTTATGCGAATGATCCCGACACGAAACATAATCTCGGTATTCGTAGAAGATTAGCTCCATTATTGAATAATGATAGAAGAAAGATAGAGTTGTTATATACGATTTTATTCTCCTTGCCGGGAACACCGGTCCTGTATTATGGTGATGAGATAGGTATGGGCGACAATGTTTATCTCGGTGATCGCTTTGGTATCCGTACACCGATGCAATGGAATATGAATCTTAATGCAGGATTTTCCACGGCGAATCCTCAAAAGCTTTATCTGCCTATTATTTCTGATCCGGCATATCGTTATGAATCGGTAAATGTTGCTACGCAGGAGGAAAATTTCTCATCACTAATCTGGTGGGTAAAGAATGTTCTTGCCATGCGCAAGCGTCTGCATGTCTTTGGTAAAGGTGATTTGAAATTTATTGATAGCACGAATGCAAAAGTGTTGTGCTTTGTGCGAAGTCTCGATAAACAGAGGATTATAGTAGTGGCAAACTTATCCCAGTTTTCACAAGCCACGACTCTTAACCTTGCTGAATTTAAGGATTGTGATATTACAGAAGCTTTTAGTCAGAACCGGTTCATGGGAGTAGGTGATGGAGATTACTCAATCACGATCGGGCCTTATGGATATTTTTGGTTCCAGGTAGATGATCAGGAAAAAAAAGAACAGCCCGGTGCAAGTGGAGAGCTCCAACTTTTCAAAACAGACGCATCATGGGAAAAGGTCTTTAACCACTATGACGAGATTCGCACCTTTGAGCGAAAGATACTTCAACCCTTTATGAAGAAATGCAGATGGTTTGGTGGAAAAGCCAAAGTGATCAGCAAAATGAGTATTCATAAAGTTGTACCATTAAAAGTAGACGGCACTACGCATTTCCTTTGCATGATTGAAGTTCATTATGTGCAGCGTTTGCCGGAATTTTATTTCCTTCCACTAACATTTATTCCATCAGAAGTATTGCTGGAAAGAATTGAGTACACTGCTCAAAGTGTTGTGTGCCGCGCTGAGATACAGACTAAGTCAGGATTTATTCTTGATAGTAGCTACGATCGTGTCTTCCGCGATTTCCTTTTCTCAAGCATGGAGAAAGAGACCCGTGTGAAAGACGGAGAAGGTGTTCTTGAGTTTAATGCCAGCGTATTTTCAAAAATTAAGACGGATACTATTGAATCAAAGATCCTGAAAGTTGATTCAAGCAATACAGCCATTTTATATAACGATCAGTATTTCTTTAAATTCTACCGCAAAATTGAAAAGGAGATTAACCCTGATCTTGAGATTGCCCGGTTCCTGTCAGAGAATACAAACTTCCGTAACAGTCCAAAGTATTCAGGAAGTGTGGAGTATCGTGATGAAGAAGGTAAAACAATAGTATTTGGCCTGCTCCAGGAAAAGGTTGATAATCAGGGTGACGCCTGGAACATGACGATCGATTCTGTCGGCAGGTTTTATGAGCGTGTAATGGCAAAGGCTAAAAAGGAAAAATTGCCAAAGCTGTTGAACAAACCAGCCATTCAATTTGAGGAAGCTCCGGAACTCTTACAAGAGTTTATTGGTCGTGGATTTTACGAACGTGTGGTCCGTTTGGGTCAGCGCACAGCGGAGATGCATCTAGCGTTGGCATCAGACACATCCAATCCGGCATTTGCCCCGGAATATTTTACCAGCAATTACCAGCGATCACTTTATTCTTCTCTTCGCAAACTCCTGAAAGACAGATTTAAGATGTTGCGGCAGTCAATGAATAAGCTAAATGTTGATACACAACAACTTGCTCAACGTGTTCTTGGTATGGAGGATACTATTCTCGAGTGCTTTAGTGAAATCTATCAGACTCGCATTAATGGAATAAAGACGCGTATTCATGGCGATTATCATTTAGGACAAGTGCTCTTTACAGGAAAGGATTTCATTATTATTGATTTCGAAGGCGAGCCCGGTTTTAGTTTTAGTGAACGCCGACTTAAGAAAAGTCCTTATAAAGATGTGGCGGGTATGATGCGCTCATTTCATTATGCGGCCTTTGGAAAAATATTATTGAATGAAAATTATCGCGAGCAAGACCTGGAGTTTCTGGAATCATGGGCAGAGCAATGGCAACACTATGTCGGTCGTTTTTATTTGGGAGCTTACATGGAGAAAATGGGATTGGGATAATGAATCAACTTATGTTTCTATTGCAGAAAAATTTAATATGCCATTAGGAACTGTTAAAATCTATATTAAAATTATCAGAGA
>JANYDR010000277.1 GCA_025363495.1 Cyclobacteriaceae bacterium
CGGCTGTGTTACTGGTTCGCAGTTAATTTTTTTTTAATCACAAAGGGAACATAGATCACATAGGATACAATGCTTGAATTATGCACCGCATTTTACTGAGTCTTTTTTAGTCAACAAATTGCACTCACCGCGATGCCCTAATCATCTGAAGTTTACCCGGTGGCCCCGGCAACGTCTCGACTTTTAATCCCAATGACTTAAGATCGCGCTTTACCTGTCCTTTTGCACAATAGGTAACAAAGCATCCTCCTTCATCTAATAAATCAACCACCTTGCTCAATACTTCTTTTGTCCACATTTCAGGTTGCTTGGATGGACCAAATGCATCGTAGTAAATAAGATCAAACAAGGAGGATTCACTTAAGCGATCATGAATAATATCTCCTTTATGCTTGTGCAACGTGAATGCCTTCGAAATAACAACAGCCTGGTCCCAGAAAGCTTTATGCAAATCGGAAAATAATTCCGGCGAACCCAGCACATCAGGATAGTTAAGTTGTCTGCTTACTTCTATATCAATAGGGGATGCTTCCCATGATTCATAATAAATTTTTATTTCGTGAGATGGATAGAGGCATGTAAGAAATGCATTCAGTCCCGTTCCGAATCCAACTTCAAAAATTCTGAGGTTTCGTTTTTTATTATTCTTTAACCAATGCTCAAGTCCGGCCTGGATAAAAACATGCTTCGACTCCTGGATAGCGCCATGGATGGAATGGTATGTTTCGTTGAGTCCGGAGTGAAATAATGAATGAGAACCGTCTTCTGTGATAATAATGCTAGTGTCTCCCATCTAGTTTCTCAAACCTTTGAGATGAGCGCAACAGCTGAGGCATTCACGCCTTCCTGTCTTCCAACATAGCCAAGCGTCTCGTTAGTTGTCGCCTTTATTGAAACATCGTCTTCAGAAATATTCATGAGGAGTGCTAATACTTTTCTCATCTGAGGAACATAAGGCTTTATTTTGGGCTCCTCCAATGTAAGTGTACAATCTACATTCTCTATTTTCCAATCCTTCTCCGCAAGCATACGGGTAACTTCTTTTAAAAAAAACTTGCTGTCCATCCCAGCCCACTTTTGATCGCGATCTGAAAAATGAGTACCAATATCTCCAAGATTGGCGGCGCCCAGCAACGCATCACAAATAGCATGAATAAGTACGTCTGCATCGGAGTGTCCAACAGCACCCTTCTCTGCAGGTATTTTAATTCCCCCAAGCCAAAAATCGCGACCTTCTTTTAAAGGATGGACATCAAACCCGAGACCGACGCGTATTTTCATTTTTTTGCTGTCGTTGATTTATAATACATCACGCTGGAATTTTCCTCTCTGAATATTTCGTTCGCTACCCTCTTTATATCTTCTTTGGTTACCGACTGGATTTTATCCGCTTCAAGATTTACCAAATTGGGATCTCCTGATAAGGTAGCAAAAGCAAGGTTCATAGCACGATTCATCACTTCCACTTCTTCAAATTCAAGAAGAGATTCAGCCTGGTTTTTTACCTTGATTAGTTCGGCATCGGTAACACCTTTTTCCAAAACCTCTTTTAATATTGCATCTACCTCCGCTTCTCCTCTTTCAAGACTGATGCCCTCATTCACACGGCCGCTTACAACGATCAATCCCGGATCGATCGACCCCATTCCGTTAAGAGAGATGGAAGCGAAAATTTCCTTTTCCTTAACCAACTGATGAAATAAGCGGCTTGATTGTCCGTGACTCAGAACATCACTCAGAAGATCAATCGCATAGTAATCCGGATGAAACCGTCCGTGCATGTGGTATGTTTTATACAAGGCATCGGCTGGCACATTTGCTTCAACTGTCATTGTCCTTTTTTCCCTCTGAACCGGTTCAATTGAAAGTCTGCGCTCAGACTTTTTGGAAGATGGAATAGGCGCAAACCATTTCCCTGATAATTGTTTCACCTGATCAAGAGTAACCTTCCCCGCTACTACCAAAATAGCATTGCTCGGCAAATAATACTGGGAGAAAAATTCTCTCACATCTTCAAGTGTTGCATTTTCAATATGGGAAATTTCTTTTCCAATGGTTGCCCATTGATAAGGATGCACTTTATAGGCAAGAGGACGAAGTTTGAGCCAGACGTCCCCATATGGCTGACTTAAGTAGCGCTGCTTAAATTCTTCGATCACCACTCCGCGTTGTGCTTCAAGAACGACTGGATCAAACGACAGGCTTAACATTCGATCGCTCTCCAGCCAAAAACCTGTTTCAAGATTTGCAGCGGGTACGGTAAGATAATAATTGGTGATATCAGTGCTTGTGAAAGCATTATTCTCTCCTCCAACCAACTGGAGAGGGGCATCATAGCTTGGAATATTTTTAGAGCCCCCAAACATTAAATGTTCAAACAAATGAGCAAATCCTGTTTTATCAGGTCGCTCATCGCGGGATCCTACATCATACAAAATATTCATTACAGCAATATCAACCCGTGGATCTTCATGTACCAACACACGCAAGCCATTATCCAGGGTAAATGAAGAAAAAGAAATCATAAATAAGTTTACCTTTTTAGACGATCAAATCTGCTAACACACTTTTAGCTTGTTGTAGTTCCAAACGAGGTCCCCATTGACTTACCACACGTGAAGACGCAAGAGAAGCAATTTTTCCTGCCTCTGCATAGCTGTGCTTGTGAGTGATCCCGTACATGAAAGCCCCTGCAAACATGTCTCCGGCTCCGTTAGTGTCGACTGCCCGTACTTTATATGGTTCAATCTGTATAAAGGTATCCCCATCATAAATCAAAGCGCCATTAGCACCCAGTGTGATTGCGAAACGTTTAGCAACCTGTTTTAATTTTTCACGGGCCTCACTGATAGAGTTTGTGTTGGTGAAAATCATAGCCTCCTCTTCATTACAAAATAAAAGATCTACGCTTGCTCCCACAATCTCATTCATTTGATCCCCGAAATACTTCACCATACTGGCGTCAGAGAACGTAAGGGCCACCTCAACTTTATTTTTCTCGGCTATCTTTCTTGTTGCCTTCATTGCATCAAGTGCCGTTGGGCTCGTGACGAGATAACCCTCCAGATAAACGAAGGCCGATTGTTTGATTGCCTCCTCATCAAGTTGCGCCGGAGAAAAAGAAGTACTTACCCCGAGAAATGTATTCATTGTTCGTTGTGCATCAGGAGACGTCATCACAAGACAGCGACCCGAATGTCCTTTAGGACAATCTTCATATTTCAAATTTGTATTAACTCCATTTTTCTTTAAGTCGTCCAGGAAAATTTTTCCAAGATCATCCTGAGCTACGAGGCATGAGTAGAAGCTTTTACCACCAAACTGATTTACTGCCACGACTGTATTTCCGGCCGAACCTCCGCCAGAGAGTTTGCTCTTCTTCATGTCAATGACCTTCATCAATTCCTGTTGGCGATTTTCATCCACCAGTGTCATTACTCCCTTTTCAACAGAGTTTTTGGTAAAGAAATCATGCTCTACTTCGGTCACGATATCCACAATGGCGTTACCAATGCCATATACGTCATATTTCATTTTCGCAGTTAGGTTTAGGGAGCAAAAGTAGTGAAAAGGATATCGGATACCAGTTGCCAGTTACATGTTGCCGGTGGCTGCTCCCAACTTATTCGTTGATTCTTCTGATTGAAATGATTATCATCGAACCCTAATCCTCACCAATGAAAAATATACTTTTCCTTTTATTGACAATTATTTGTTTTGAAGCTGTTTCTCAAACAACTATTATTAAATGTGGCCAATTAATTGACGGAAAATCAGAGCAGCCTTTAGGTAAGAAAGCCATAGTAATTGAGGGAAATCTTATAAAGGATATTATCGACTGGGACAAGATCCCTTCAAAGGCCACAATCATTGACCTTTCATCGAAAACCGTTTTACCAGGATTAATCGATTGCCACACGCATGTTCTGATTCAAGGAGACATCACTTCAGAGGAATACGATGCTCAGTTACTAAAAGAGAGCATCCCTTACCGAACAATCCGGGGAACGGTTGCATGTAAAATTGCATTGATGAATGGCTTCACAACAATTCGTGATGTAGAAACCGAAGGTGCCATGTATGCTGATGTCGATTTGAAAAAAGCAATCAATAACGGAGTGATCCCCGGACCAAGAATGTATGTTTCAACACGGGCTATTAATACCACTGGCCATTACCCCATTGGCAATAGTGAATATAGTTGGGAGCTTCACATGCCGAAAGGTATTCAGGAAATAACCGGTGCTGATGAAGCACGACGTGCCGTACGTGAACAAATTAGTTATGGCGCCGACTGGATAAAAATTTATGCCGACCGGAGTTACTTTAAGAAAGCCGACGGTAGCTTCGGAAGCATTCCGAATTTTACACAAGAAGAAATTGAAGCAGTAGCCGATGAGACAATCAAATCAAAGCGCATGCTTGCCGCTCATGCAATGACGCCTGATGGAATTATCTATGCGCTAAAAGCGGGAGCGCGTACTATTGAGCATGGATCGGCGCCAAATGATGAGTGCCTGGATTTATTTGTTTCAAAGGGTGCTTATTGGGTGCCAACACTTACGGTGATGGACTATGTAGCCGAAGGAAGAGCAAAGCTCGGCGCGGTGAGCTATCTTCAAATGTATCAGGGTGTACAGCCTCTTTTTAAAAAGGCATTGCAGAAAGGTGTGAAGATTGCATTTGGTACAGATGCCGGAGGATTCGACTGGCAAAAAATTCCACAAGCGCGAGAGTTTAGTTTTTATGTGAAATATGGAATGACTCCCATGCAAGCGATCAAAACAGCAACAACAGTCGCAGCTGAATTATTAAATAAGTCAGGACAGATCGGGGAAATAAGCAAGGGTGCATTTGCAGATGTTATTGCCGTGGATAGCGATCCGCTACAAAAGATTGAGGTGCTGGAGAATGTCACATTTGTGATGAAGGATGGGATGGTGGTGAAGAGATAGGAGACCAACCACCACGCTCTATGCCTTACTTCCACCAAGCATCCATTTCATCAATGGTCCACTCGTCATACTGGTAACGAGTGCCATAATGACAAGTGATACAAATATCACTTCATTGATAAGTTTGGCTTCCAGAGCCAGAGTTGCAAGAATAATTTCCATTGCTCCCCGGGCATTCATTCCAAAGCCGGCCGCTAATGATTCGCGCCAGGTGAAACCTCCCAATCGGGTGCCCAATCCACTTCCGATAATTTTTCCTGCAAAGGCGATAAAGATAATTACAAGCGTAAGTGACAAATCAAAGTTTAAAATAAAATTCACTTTTAATCCAATCGCCACAAAAAATAATGGTGCAAAAATATTGTTGATGAACTGATGGACAATTTCTTTAGCACGTTCACTCATGTGCTCTGAATCTCCAAGGGCAATACCCACAATGAAGGCGCCAAACACAGCATGAATGCCGATATATTCTGTGAAAGCAGCAGCAAGAAAGCAAAGTGCGAGAGACAGTGACAACAAGCCTCCCGGCCAGGCTAGCTTTTTATTTACCCACGGAAGAAGACGATTCAACAGTCCCCGTCCAATGGTGAGCATGAAAGTAGCAAAGCCTATTGTTAGAAGAAGAGTGTAACCAACAGCAATGTGCCCACCTTTGCCAATGAGGCCCAAAATAATGGAGAATATCATCCAGCCTATTATATCATCTACCATCGCAGAAGCTACCACTAGCATCCCGATCTTCGTTTTGAAAAGCTTTAGGTCCATCATAATTCGTACGATCACTGGTAAAGCTGAGATCGCCATTGCCGTACCCATGAAGAGTGAAAATAATAAATGATCAGTGCCGTTATCTCCAAAAAAGGTTGGGAAGGAATACGGTATGATAAATCCTAAAAGAAACGGTATGATCAAACCGAAGAAGCTGGAGAAGAGTGCCTGCTTACCCTGTTGAAAAACAATATGCAAGTCTACTTCAAGTCCTGCGATGAAGAGAAGCATGACCACTGCAACTTTCGTGAATCCGTCCAGTACGATAGCTGACGCGCCCGTTGTCGGGAATAACAAATCAAATGTGTCCGATGAAAATGTTCCTAAAATAGTAGGACCGAGAATTAGTCCGGCAATGATCTCACCTACCACTGCGGGTTGTTTAAATTTTCTTGCAACTTCAGCCATGATCCTGCCAAAGGCAAGCATCACACTCAGTTGAATCATGAGGTGAATTAATTCAGAATGAGAAAGCTTATGCATTATCAGTCTCCTTTCCGGGATGAACGATCAATAGATTGCAAGGCAAGTCCGCAAAGACATATTCAAGGTCGTGTGTAAATATCCGGTCCAGAAATTTAAATCGTCGGGGCGGTGCTCCTACAACAAGCAGGTCAGCATCCTTACGTTTTGCAAACTGTGCCAGTTCAAAACCAGACTTGCCCGCGACAACCTTTATATTCATTTTCAGATCTTCATGTGGGGTTTTCTGTAGTAATCTTTCCACTTTTTCAATTTCATCTTTGATCAACCCATGGCGCATATTTTCATATTCGTCCTCCGAGCATTGATCGGCAGCCGACATGGCGAGACCATACATTTTTAATTCACGCACAACATGTATCCAGGTATGATTATCCTTTTTCCCAAACTGGCAGGCAAGTGAAATAGATTGTCGCACGTAGGGCCGGTCCTCCGCATCTACCACTATGTTTTTGAATCCCTCCGGTTCAAGTGATGGTTGAGTAAGTAAAAGAACGGAGCATTGTGCCCGTCGCATGATATGCCTGGCAATAGTGCCAAGATAGTAGTGAAGAAGATTTTCTTTTTTTAATGCTCCGGCTATGAGCAAGTCTACTTTCTCCTGATCACATGCGTTAAGGATAGCGCGAACCGGTTTCCCTTTATCCCATCGTATCGTTACAGAGCCTTTTGAAAGCCCCCGACTATCCAGCAACGACTGAAGCAATTGCTCCTCTCTGGGTCCGTGATCGCCAATATGGATCAATACAAGGCGGGCATGAAACTGCCGGGAGAGGTGTGCGGCTTCCGCCAGCATACGCTCTGCCGTGGGAGAAAAAGCAATGGCAAGCCCAATAGTTCGGATCATGCCCTTAAAATAAGGACGTGGAGCCTTTAAACTAAATTAAATTCGATAAAAGAACAGATAAGGTCAATTCGCCTTTATTTTTGACGATCAAAACTTACTGAAATAATTTCTTTAATGTTTAATAGTAAAAGCGAAAGTAAAAGTAAAAGAGTAGCCCTAATAAGCAGGTTGACCATTGTCATTTTTGTGGTGACCATTCTTTACATTTTATTGATAAGGCTCCTTAACATTCAGGTATCATCATACATATATATTGGCTTCATCATCTCTTCGGTTATAACCCATTTTTTTGTTTTCTTAAGGAAATCGGAACTTGCCAAGGCAGTAGGCCTTTTGACATTTAATGCAACTATTTTCATAGTGGCTTCCAGTGAGCCGTTTACAACAGGTATTCATCTTCACCTTTTTGCTGCCGGCGCGATCGCACTTACCGTTTATGATTTTGAAGAATGGCCCAAGTCATTATTTTTTGCTACACTTTCTATGGTATTGATTATTATTCTAAGACTTTGGGATTTTTCATTTGTTGAACCTCGTCTATTCTCTGATGAGCAGGCTAAGATATTTTATGTCATAAATGCAACCGTAAACGGATCTGTTTGCATATATGCTTTTCTGGTATTTTCAAAGCTCAATTATCAGGTAGAAAAAAATTTAAGAGAAAATCAAAAAGTAATGCTTGATCAAAATGACCAGCTTGTAAAGACGAACAAGGAACTCGATAGATTCGTTTACAGCGTGTCACATGATTTGCGAGCTCCCCTGAGTTCAATCTCAGGATTAATTCAGTTGGTTGAAAAATCAAATGATACCATGGAGACCAATCAATACCTGGGGCTTATGAAGGGGCGCATTGCAAAGCTTGAACAATTTATAAGAGACATTATTGACTTTTCCCGCAATGCCCGTTCAGAGATACGACTTGAAAGAGTAGACCTGAAGGACCTTGTCCGTGAGACGTTCGAATCGTTGAAATTTATAAGTGGAGCTGAGTCCATGATTTTACAAGATGATTCTCAAATTTCAGAACCATTGTCAATTGATAAAACACGACTTCAAATTGTGCTCTTCAATTTAATTTCGAATGCGATCCGTTACCGGAATCCTTATACCAATCCCTGCTACATAAAATTGAACAGTAAGCTTATCGATAGCAGATTGAATTTACAGATAGAAGATAATGGTATTGGTATTCATCCAACTCATCATGCGAAGGTTTTTGATATGTTTTACAGGGCATCTGAGAATTCAAAGGGGAGTGGTCTTGGTCTTTACATTGTTAAGGAAACTGTTGAAAGGCTTGGCGGCACGATTGAACTTCATTCAGTTCCGGGAGAAGGCACCCGATTTACACTTGAGCTTCCAATAAAATCCGCTTAGAATCACTGGATTACAGGGGATTTTTAAAATAGAATTATTAGATAGTTTTATATCGTTTTCGGATATGATTCATCGCTTTATTTTAAGTAATCAGAACTTTAAAACACAACGCCAGAAGCGAAAAGCAATTCTCGGTACTTATCTCATTTTAACCTATCTGGGCGTTGATCTCTTTTTCTTTGTGATCAATCTTTTTAATCCGCTAGGCCGATCAATATTCCTTCTTCTGGGTTTCATTATTACATCTATTTGCCTCGTCTTATTAAGATATCAAAAAACAAACCTTGCAATTGTTTTACATCTGATAAGATGCAATGGATTGGCATTTTTCTTTTGTTCCGTGGATCAAGATCCGCTTCAAACAGGGACTTATCTTCTTTTTATTCCTGGTAGTCTGGGTGCTCTTGCATTTTTTGGATACAAAGAACGTTGGGCGGGTATTGGATTCACGGTTCTCAGTTCTGTTCTTTTTATGATAGCGATCTTCAAGCCTGAAAAATTTTCTCCAGACCAGGCTCATTTCTATTTGATAATAAATTTTTTGATCGCTCTGGTAGTTGGTAGTATGATTGTTTTGTTCTTCGATAGGATAATGGTTCAGTCAGAAAATGAAATCCTCAGCAAGAATGAGGAACTTACAAAAATCAATTTGGAGCTTGACAGGTTTGTATATAGTGCGTCGCATGATTTGCGAGCACCTCTCAGCTCCATTTCAGGATTAATTCAACTCGCAGAGCGATCAAAGGATTTAAAGGAAACTGAACAGTACCTCAACCTGATGAAAGGGCGGATAACGAGATTAGAGTATTTTATACGTGACATCATTAATTATTCACGCAATGCCCGCACAGAAATCACTCATGAAACAATTTATGTCAAAGAACTTGTTTACGAAACATTTGAAGGGTTAAAATTTATTGGTGGGTCAGACACAATTATCATTAAGAACGAACTGCCGGATAATTTTATTTTTATTGCCGATAAAACACGTTTCCAGGTAGTGCTTTTCAATCTAATTTCTAATGCGATGCATTACAGAGATTCCTATAAGGAAATTTCCTATATCAGATTTAGCGGAGCGATTGAGGGCAACAGACTTATATTGCATATCGACGACAATGGAATAGGAATTGATACTCTTCATCAAGAGAAGGTCTTTACCATGTTTTATCGCGCCACCGAAACTTCAAAAGGCAGTGGTCTGGGATTATATATAGTGAAGGAGGCAATGGATAAACTGGAAGGCAAGATTTTTCTTCAATCAGCGCTGGGGCATGGAACCCGCTTCACCATTGATTTGCCTCTTCAAAGAAGTTAATTCCCCCACTTCCTCATCTGAAATTTGAAAGTATCTTTGCATCCCCTGCCGGCGTGCAGGCATACTTTATGGCACAACAAGACGATAATATTCTCAAGAAAGTAGTATCCCATGCTAAGGAGTATGGGTTTGTTTTCCCTTCAAGTGAAATATATGATGGACTAGGTGGGGTCTATGACTATGGTCAGAACGGCGTTGAGCTGAAAAATAATATCAAGGAATACTGGTGGAGGTTCATGACAAGTCTTCATGACAATATTGTAGGATTGGATTCTGCCATCTTCATGCATCCAACAATATGGAAGGCATCCGGCCACGTCGATGCCTTCAATGATCCTATGATCGATAACAAGGACTCCAAAAAAAGGTATAGGGCCGATGTGCTCGTAGAAGATGCCATCGCCAAATTAGAAGAAAAAGTTGAAAAAGAAGTTGAGAAGGCCGCTAAACGATTCGGTGAGTCATTTGATAAGACAATGTTTATTGCTACTAACCCTCGGGTGGCAGAATATCAAAAGAAAGTCGATGAGGCCAACGCCCGATTGAAAGATGCAATGAATGGCAATGACATGACTGCAATGAAGCAGTTGGTAATTGATCTTGAAGTTGCCGATCCGGTGTCGGGTACGAAGAATTGGACCGATGTGCGTCAGTTCAATCTTATGTTCTCAACCGAAATGGGTTCAGTAGCAGAGGAGGCTAATACAATTTATCTAAGACCTGAGACGGCACAGGGAATTTTTGTGAACTTCCTGAATGTGCAAAAGACTGGTCGGATGAAAATTCCATTTGGAATAGCACAAATAGGAAAAGCTTTCCGCAATGAGATTATCGCTCGTCAGTTCATTTTTCGTATGCGCGAGTTTGAACAAATGGAAATGCAATTTTTTGTCAAGCCGGGTGAGGAAATGAAATGGTATGAGTATTGGAAGGAGAAACGAATGAGATGGCACCAGACGTTGGGTTTGGGTAAAGAGAATTATCGTTTTCATGATCACCTGAATCTCGCCCATTATGCTAACGCCGCGTGTGATATTCAATTCAACTTCCCCATGGGATTTAGAGAGTTGGAGGGAATTCATTCGCGTACCGACTTTGATCTAAGGAGTCATGAAAAATTTTCAGGAAAGAAACTTCAATATTTTGATCCAGAAGATAATCAGAATTATATCCCGTACGTCGTTGAAACTTCTGTAGGATTGGATAGAATGTTTTTATCGGTGCTGGCGTCTTCTTACGTAGAAGAGAAACTTGAAGACGGGAGCGAACGTGTTGTGTTAAGAATTCCTCCGGCGCTGGCACCTAATAAAGTAGCCATTCTGCCATTGATGAAAAAAGACGGACTGCCTGAAAAAGCGGAGGCCATCATGAACGTGCTCAAGTTTGATTTCCGTTGTTATTACGAAGACAAAGACACCATTGGTAAACGTTATCGCAGAATGGATGCAATTGGTACACCGTTCTGTATAACGATTGACCACCAGACGTTGCAAGATGATACAGTTACGATTCGTTATCGGGATACGATGAAGCAGGACCGTCTAAAAACAGAAGAAATCAAGAGCATATTGGAACAAGAGTGTTCTATGAGCCGCTTGCTTCAATCAATTTAACGAATCTTAAATATGAATCAAGTTCTTAACAAAAATATCTTTTTCGTTAAAGAACATGTGAAGTTCTTCAAGGCAGCCAACAGCTTCGATATTTTCGATCCTGAAACCAGGCAAATTGTTCTGGAGTGCAGGGAAGAAAATCTGGGAATATTTACAAAAATGTTCCGCTTCACAAGCTACAAGCGCATGACGCCATTCAATATGGAAGTCAAGATGCCCGGAGGTGAAAGAATTTTAACAGTTCGCCGTGGTGTATCCTTTTTCCTTTCGGATGTTGAGGTGCTTGACGAAAAAGACACTTTGATCGGCAAATTCAAACAAAAATTTTTCTCCATCGGAGGCAAGTTTGAAGTGCAGGATGCAAATGATCAACCTCTTTGCATGCTGAGGGGAAAATGGACCAGTTGGGACTTTAAGTTCGTGGCGAATGATGGAAAAGAATTTGCCACCGTTACAAAAAAATGGAGCGGCCTGGGTAAAGAGATGTTCACCACGGCCGATAACTACATCCTTCAAATAAGCTCTGAAGTTCCTGCCGATAATCCCCTTCGTAAACTCATTCTTGCTGCAGTAATGTGCATTGATCTTGTGTTGAAAGAGTAATCTCAACTGAATGCCATATATCGCTTCAAACTCAATATAGGGCTTATTACTTCAGTCTTGTTAACTCCTGCATTCTTTCACTCTTCATTTCCCCCAGGGAGAATCGATCCATTTCTAATTTTTTTTGATTGCAGATTAAATCCTATTTTTACGCACGTAAGGGGTGCCATAATACAACGGGCTGAGATTATACCCATAGAACCTGATGCCGGTAATGCGGACGAAGGGAGGCAAGGTTAAACGTACGCGTGCGCATTCCCCGATGTGCAGCAGGTTTAAACCAACTTATAAAAAATGTTAAAGTCAATTTTCGCAGTAACACTGCTCGTGCTGGTGTATAATGCCCAGGCACAATTTACTATTACAGGATCTGTTCATGATTCGAAAGACAACAGAAAATTAGGAGGAGCCACTCTTCAGGTCGATGGGAACAGTGTTTCGACTGTCACAGACGAATTTGGTTGGTTCCGCATTGACAAGCTTTCTGCCGGAGATCATACCATTCGCGTTCGGTTTCTTGGCTATGATGAAAGATCAGAAACAGTCAATCTTCAGGGTGACGTAACACTGGATGTTGCATTGGTAGAAGCATCCACTCTAACGGACGAGGTTGTCGTAATGGCAACAAGAGCGAATGACAAGACGCCCACAACCTTCTCCAACATCAACACACTGGCCATTCAGAAACAGAATTTTGGACAAGACCTTCCTTATATTCTTAATTGGACTCCATCAGTTGTAACAACTTCAGATGCCGGTGCAGGCGTTGGCTATACCGGCTTGCGTGTTCGCGGAAGCGATGCTACACGTGTTAATGTGACCATCAATGGTATCCCGTACAACGATAGTGAATCGCAAGGAACTTATTGGGTAGACATCCCGGACATCGCCTCTTCTACTCAAAGCATTCAGATTCAACGCGGAGTGGGAACTTCCACTAATGGTGCAGGAGCTTTTGGTGCGAGCCTTAACGTGCAAACAAACTCCTTAAGAACGGAACCTTATACCGAAGTGATGACAGCATTTGGTTCATTTAATACACAACGGTATACACTTCGTGCTGGCACTGGATTGATCAACGATCATTGGGCGTTTGATGGTAAGGTTTCCAAAATCACATCTGATGGCTATGTAGAGCGGGCAGCATCCGACCTGGGTTCGTATTATCTGAGCGGTGGTTATTACGGAAAGAATACGATCATTAAGGCGATTGTCTTCGGTGGAAGTGAAAAAACATATCAATCGTGGTATGGAATTGACAGTGCAACGCTGGCAACGAATCGGAGAATGAATCCTGCTGGTGCTATTTATGCTCCTGATGGTTCCATCTTACGCTATTACGACAATCAGACTGATAATTATAAACAAGATCATTACCAACTTCACATTTCCCAACAAATTGGAAAATACTGGAATGTCAATGCGGCTTTACATTATACCTATGGACGAGGTTACTATGAGGAGTATCATCAAGGAGCGACTTTTGCTGGTCTTGGATTACCAAATGTTATCCTGAAAGACACTACACTTACCTCAAGTGATGTAATTGTTCGTCAGTGGCTCGATAATAAATTTTATGGTGCTACTTATTCTTTCAGCTATTCTAAAAATAAAACAAACCTTATAATTGGAGGCGCTTACAATCAATACGCTCAGGCGAAACATTACGGCGAGATTATCTGGGCGCAGTATGCCGATCAGATACCGATCCGGTATCAATATTATCGGGGCAGTGCGCAAAAAAACGACTTCAATGTGTATACCAAATGGAATTATAACCTGACTGAAGCACTGAACACTTTTGTTGATCTTCAATATCGTCATATCGATTATCAGACGTCTGGTATCCGTGATGACCAAAGCTCTTACGACTTCAATGAAAAGTTTGACTTCTTTAATCCAAAACTTGGATTGAGTTACACGTTGTCGGAAAAGAACGTTTTGTATAGTTCCTATGCGGTGGCGAATCGCGAG
>JANYDR010000289.1 GCA_025363495.1 Cyclobacteriaceae bacterium
CAGAAAAAAACATTCTATTTTCTACCAATTCATGTGCTATATCCAAACTTATTTCAAGCTTCGGTATATAAATCGCAGAGATGATATCATCGTACGTTGTTTTCAATAATGTCGCATATCTAAACTGCTGCTTTTCCATGACTTGCTGTCTTGTTATAAACGCTCTCAATAAATTCCATATTATAATTATCATTCATCTGGACATAAACGCTCTTTGGTACAACGATTGATCCAAATTTTTTCTTTTCAACCGACGCATCCATCCCCAGATAAATTTTATTGCTCTTCAATTTACTGGCTCTCAATACCGACTGAAAAACACCCTGACGGTAACATCCATGACTTATGACATAGTCATAATCCAAGCCAATCATAAAAGGAGAATAATTCTTTTTAGACGACAAGTAGCAAAATACAACGGCAACGGGCTTGGAGGTGTTTTCTGACTTAAGCCTCAACTCGAAGATATCCCAATTTGGGCTGTTGATGAGATTCTTAAAAAGTTTGAAGGGTATGTTAAATGTGTTTAACGTAAAACTGTCCTTTTTAACATTCATATAGAGTTTATACCAGTATTCTACTTCTTCGGAAGAGACCTCTGCTGCCGGTAATTTTCCGTCCAGATCAGGGCGGGCAGATTTCCTCAAGGTAATTTCATAATCATCAACTGTCTTTAAGACTGTTTTCTTTAGATTTCTCCTGGCATTGACTGAAAGTGTTTCGACGTAGGCTTCCACTGAATCCCAGGTTGCGTTCTCAATGACATGGGCATCCAGCATCTCTACCTTAACGAGTCCTTCCTTAATCAGAAAATAACTCATCTCTTCGTCTTTAGTATCCAAATCTCTTAGCTGGATCGTACTTGCCCCGCTCTTAATTTTCTCCTCATTCATTACACGAAGCATTTCAAGCATTGCATCGCGCCATTGTGGAGAATTCCTGTCCAGATATAAATGATCCCCTACCGTTAGCAAGGATCCCATCATAATAACTTTTGATGTCAGGTAGTACTTATCCTTCTTTCTTACTTCTTCTATTTGTTGCGAAACTTCCGCGGAAGCGATCATATCATCTTTACACAGAAGTTCCGTAAAGAAAGTAGTCAGCACTGGCTTTTTATTATGATCACGGATGATCAGATAATGAAACTTCCAATTGTTTTCAGGTTCGGTGTTATCACAAAAATTTTCTTCCAGAAAACGACAACCTTCCCAATCGAACGTGCCATTGTCTCCTAAAAGATCATCCCAAATAATTTTATCAATATTATGTATTGAAGTTTCGTGTTGTATTTCCAGAGCGTTTACTGAGTTCTTCTTTATACTTACGGCAGTGGTATAGCGTTGTGAAGTTCTCTCAAAGGGAAGGTTAAAATTAGTGCTGATGTCTTCCACCGTCTGACCTTCTTCTTCCAGCACTCTTGGAAAATGGTAATGAAAGGCATCCAGTACATTTTTAATATCATCTTCCGTCTGTCCGTTCGTGATGGCTAACCGCAGGCCACAACATTTAACAGGCACTCCTGGAAAAATACCAATGTTTGTATAGAATCCTTCGCCTAAGAGACGCTTTACCATATTGTAACCAACTCTTGGTAAACCTAATCCAATATAAAATATGGGTGAGTTGGAAGGCACAACATGAGGCAGATCGTAGCGCTCAATCGTGCTTCTGGTTAATTCAAGTTTTGTGGCCAACTTGCCTTGAAGATCATAAATTTCATTTGACAAATGAATCTTAGCACTCGCGATAGAAGCTCCTAACATAGGAGGTTGTACAGGACCTGAGTAAGTGTAAGAACTTCCGCAGGTAATGATCTTCCTCATCATATTTTTATCCGATAGTACTGTTACGCCACCGCCAGTGCCGAACCCCTTTGCAAGTGAGGTTGTTAAAACCATTTTTGGATGCATTGGCATTTGGCTTAATACATACCCATGACCATTTTTTCCAGCCCAGCTCATCCCATGTGCATCGTCTACGTAGAAATGGAAGGTTGGATATTTTTCCAATAAATAACGTATGTCTTTTAGCGGTGCATAATCTCCATACATAGAATACAGACCATCGGCCATATACCAGATCTTGTTGTACCGATTTGGATTTTCTTTGATAAGATCCTCCAGCATGTCCATCCGGTTATGCTTAATCATTTCTACTTTCACTCCACGGGCCTTCAATAATTGGACAGCAAGCTGAACACTACCATGAACCTGGTGATCGAGAATTACCAAATCGTCATCCTGAACCAGTATAGGCAATGCCGCCATGTGAGTAAGAGTTGTGGTG
>JANYDR010000298.1 GCA_025363495.1 Cyclobacteriaceae bacterium
GGTTTCTCAGATCTTGCTTTTTTAATTTTTCCAAGATCGAAATCGCCGTATTGAGCTTGGTGACAGCATCGTCAATCCTTCCAATTTTTGAAAACAGGATGGCCTGGTTGTTCAATACAATTGCATATTCCTGGCTTTCATTACCAAATTGTTTTTCAACTGTTTGCAACGCTTCATTAAAATATTTCTCAGATTCGTTAAAGCGTGCTGTTTCCTGATTAAGCACACCCATATTATTTAGCGAAGCAGCGTAAGCTTTACTGTCCTTACCAAGACTTTTCTCACGAATAGAAAGTGCCTGGGAAGAAAAAGTTTCTGAGGTATTGTAACGACCCATGGTTGCGTATAACAAACCAAGATCAGCGTAAACTTTGCTATAATTAATATTTTCGGTGAGGCTCTTGTTTTCG
This sequence comes from Cyclobacteriaceae bacterium, assembly GCA_025363495.1. Lineage (GTDB taxonomy): Bacteria > Bacteroidota > Bacteroidia > Cytophagales > Cyclobacteriaceae > ELB16-189. The sequence goes on from JANYDR010000298.1 coordinate 411, forward strand.
TATGTCAGCTTAGCCTCCAGAAAATAAACCTCCGCCAGTTTATATTTCCTTGCTCCATAAAGATTTTCGGCAACATCCAGTGTTTCGCGTGCCTTCTCGGCATCTGTCTTTTTAGAAGCGTCTTTTTCAACACCCATAATTGCAGATGCTGCTTTGACGGCTCTTTCATTCAGATCACGGATATCCATCATTCCGGAGTTGTCAATTACAGAGATGGCATAGTTGAAGTCGACTGAGTCTAGATGGTCGCGGCCAGCGTTTACTGCTTCCGATGCTTTTTTTCCTGCAGCCTGCTTGCCCTTTTCTAATCCCTTTTTCAAAAGCCCACCAATCTGTGATTGAGCCAGTAAGGAAACACCGCAACAAAAAGCCCCGACTAAAAAAATTCTTTTCATAATTGAATTGATATGTCTAATGTTCAAAGTTAATAAGTATCTACTTCTCTGTATGCCTTAATAACTGCCATCTCGCCATCCTTCCCCTCTTTTGAATTCCCATGCTCCATGCCCATTACTCCTTTGTATCCCTTTTCGTATAAGTGCTTGAAAATATTTTTATAATTAACTTCCCCTGTAGTGGGTTCTTTACGTCCTGGATTGTCACCAATCTGTATATAAGCAATCTCGTCCCAGCACTTATCAATGTTATTAATGATATCACCTTCATTGCGCTGCATGTGATAGATATCATATAAAATCTTGCACGATGGACTTTTCACAGCCTTACAGACAGCAAAGCTCTGATCGGAATTGCGAAGAAATAACTCGGGGGTATCGCTCAAAGGTTCCAACACCATTATCAGACCAGCTGGTTCAAAAATATCGGATCCTCTTCTTAACGCGTCAATCACGTTTGCAGTCTGAATTCCCATTGGAAGTTTCCGTTCAAAAAATCCAGGAACAACGGTAGCCCATTTGGCATTAACACGTTTGGCAACTTCAACGGAAGTTTTACATGTTTTCAAAAACAAATCTTTAAAATCCTGCTGCCCGGTAGTTAATGATATTTTCCAATTGTCACCTCCGTCAACAACAAATACACCCATTGTCATGCCAAGTTGGGCAAGTGTGCTACCGATTTTCTCCTGTTCCGCAACACTTCTCTTTAGCAAACCATTGTCTTCAACGGCACGAAATCCCTGGTCATGCATGAACTTGATCTGATCAATAAAATCTGCACCCGCATTGTTTTTAAACATTCCTTCATGAGGAGCATAATTCAACTTAAAGACTGGTTGAGCGGGAGAAGCTTTCGCTGAAGTTGTTGAAAGGGCCGGTATTGCTGTACTGGCTGCCAATAAAACAAGGCTCTTTTGAATAAAATTTCTTCGTTGCATAGACTTTGAATTTTTGGGTCGGACGATAAAAAATAATCTGGGCTTTATTGCCACGTAAGTTGAAGTTATAAAGTATCGCTGAATATCTTCTAACTTTCGACCAAATAACCGGCATAACGTGAATTTTCAAGGGTTTTACGTAGCCTTAGACAACATTTCATTTTGAAACTCTTCCACAATCTTTCACAAGCCGTCGTTGAATCACTTCACGAAATTTTTGTTGAAAAACGCTACGCCGACAAGGTCATTGAAAAAGTATTAAAGCAAAATCCCAAATGGGGTGCACGCGACCGACGCTTTATTGCAGAAACGACGTATGATATTGTACGCTGGCACCGGCTGTTTGTCCACCTGATGGATTGCGATGGACATGATTTCTGGAGATTACTGCAGGCCTGGTGTATCTGGAATAAAGTCAGCACGCCGGATTGGGAGGAATTTCCCCCTGTTGACAAAGGGAAATTCTTTGAGCGTTATGATAAGATAAAAGGCACCACTCAAATCCGTGAATCTATTCCAGATTGGATGGACGAATTAGGCAGAAAAGAGTTGGGCAAAGCATGGGACGCTGAAATTCAGGCATTGAATGAGCAGGCAAAAGTAGTCCTGCGTGTAAATACGTTGAAGATTGATCGTCCACACTTACAACAACAATTAAAAGAAGAAGAAATCATCGCCGAAGCACCGAAAGAATTTCCGGATGCACTGATACTGGAAGAGCGCCAGAATATTTTCACACGACAACAATTTAAAGACGGATTATTTGAGGTTCAGGATGCCGGTTCACAACTCATCGCACCATTTCTACAGGTTTCACCTGGTCAACGAGTGATCGATGCCTGCGCCGGAGCGGGTGGCAAAACGTTGCACCTGGCATCACTTCTCAATAACAAAGGACGAATCATTGCACTCGATACTGAAGGTTGGAAGCTGGACGAATTAAAAAAACGAGCCCGGCGTGCCGGCGCCAGCGACACGATAGAAACAAGAGTCATTGATTCTTCCAAAGTAATCAAGCGACTTGAAAATTCAGCTGACAGAATTTTGTTGGACGTTCCCTGTTCAGGTCTTGGAGTTATCCGTCGCAATCCTGATTCAAAGTGGAAGCTCTCGCCTGAGTTTATTGAAAAAATAAAAGTTATCCAACAAACTATATTAAACGACTACAGCGCGATGCTAAAGATGGGCGGCCTAATGGTTTACTCCACCTGCAGCATACTCCCCAGCGAAAATGAAAAGCAAGTGGAGCTATTTTTAAAAACTCACGAAGGAAAGTTTGAACTGCAAGAACAGAGAATGGTTATGCCGAGTGAGGGGTTTGATGGATTTTTTATGGCAAGAATGAAGCGGGTGGGGAAATAGGTAATCGGTGATCAGTAATCGGTGATCGGTTGGTGCTCCAATGAATTATAACTACTCCCAAAGATATAGAGAGCGAACAAATCCTATCAATTCTTAAATCCAACAAATCCTACTCCAAGCACTCACATGATCACCCCATCCATGGTTCGTAAACTTGCTCTCGGCCTTGACGAAACTGTAGAGCTGCCCCATTTCGACAGAACTTCTTTTCGCGTAAATAAAAAAATATTCGCAACGATGCTGGAAAAAGATAACATCGCCGTCCTGATGTTGTCACCTGTTGACCAATCCGTCTTTTGCAAGTATGATCCTTCTGCAATGTACCCGGTACCAAATAAATGGGGATTGAAGGGCTCGACAATTGTCGAGCTCAAGAAAGTGAGAAAAGACATCTTTAAAGATGCTCTTATCGTTGCCTACTGCAGAGTGGCACCGAAAATATTGGCAACCAAGTATCAGTCCAAGCTTTGACTCAGTCAAATCTTGCTAATCCTTTAATCCTACTCCTACTCAAAGACTTTTTAAAAACTGCAAACTCAACGGCACTTGCTTACTCACATCATTACTCTCATCCTCAATATAAAAATACTTTACTCCTGCCTTCACTCCAGCCTTCACAACCGCTGCAATATCAATCTGACCTGTCCCTAATGCCACATCATTCTCAACTGGCGTCCTTCCTGAGAAATCTCCCTTTACTCCTTTTCGCAGATCCTTAACGTGCATGAGTTTGAATCGTGATCCATATTTCTTCAACAGAGCAACAGGATCCTGACCTGGATGAAATGCCCACAGTACGTCCAGCTCGAAGCCTACAAATTCAGGATCAGTATTCACCATGAGATAATCAAACAATGTTCCTTTTGCATTAGGCACGAATTCATATCCATGGTTGTGATAACAAAAAGTCAATCCATTGTCTTTAAGAAGTTTTCCTACAATATTAAAATCGTTCACAGTTTTCTTGGCGTGCTCGACAGTAAAGTCTCCTTCATGCGGGATGGTTGCAACACGCACAAAAGTTGCTCCCAATGTTTTCGCATTTTGAGCAACCTCTAGTGTCTTCAGCGTTAAATCAGGATAGCTTACACCAAATGAAGTGCATCGCATCTGACGTTCGTCAAGCAATACCCGGATTTCTTTCGCCGTTTTTCCAAAAAGATTGGAAAACTCAATGTTAGTAATTCCCAATGCCCGGATGGTATCCAGCGTTCCCGCAAAATCTTTTTGAAAACTATTACGATACGTATACGAAACAACTCCAGGCGTTTCTTTTAACGTTTTGCCAAACCTCTGTGCCTGACATACGGTGGAGAAGCTTAGTATTGCAACGATCGATACCAATTTGATTCGAAGTGTTATATTCATTACAAATCGAGATCCATTTTTCATTCTTTCATTTTTCATTTTCCTTATATTTTTATCTCCCATCCCTTTTCATATTCCCTGCTCCAAAGCATCATGGCCTCTTTGTCATTCAAAATATGTCCATTGGCTGGGTCACAGTTGAGCGTTCTACCAACCCTGAATGCAATATTTCCTAATTGCGGAAGCAATGTAGACTTATGCCCTTCAAGAATAGGCGCGTTGATCTTTTCTTTTTCACGGATTGCTTCTACAAAATTAAGCAAATGAAGTCCATCAAGCTTCTCCAGCGGACTTACTTGATTGGATGCATCAAACGGTGTATCATCATTCATTTCAGAAACAAGCTTATTCGTATTATCGAAAATCTTATAGCTATTCGCTCCAGGATAAACGATGGTTCCCTTCTCACCATAAAAGATAACACCTCGCCCGCTTCCTTCTGACGGATAATTATTACAGCTTCTTCCCTCCCATGTGCAGGCAGTATTATTAGGAAAATTATAAGTAATGGTTTGAGTATCGGGTGTCTCCCAGTCATCCTGAAATTGAAACCTGCCTCCACCTGAAACAACTTTATCAGGATAGTCAACTCCTAATCCCCATCGTATTACATCCAATTCATGTGTTCCATTGTTAAGCGCTTCCCCCGTTCCCCAATGCCAGAACCAATGCCAGTTGTAATGAATCAAATTGCTTTTGTATTCACGTCGAGGAGCAGGACCCTGCCATAAATCAAAATCAAGGTTTTGCGGAACAGCCACTACATTTCCCTTTCCAATTGACTTCCGGTTATTCACATACCAGCCTCTTGCAAAATACACTCGGCCGATAACACCGTTGTGCAATTTTGAAATCATGTCTTTTACATTACTGAATGTTCGACGCTGGCTTCCCATCTGAACAAGCCGCTTGTACTTATCTGTTGCCGCTACAATCATCTCACCTTCGCGGGGATTATGACTGCAGGGTTTTTCCACGTAGACATGCTTGCCCGCCTGCATTGCCATTATAGCGGCGGGTGTATGCCAATGGTCCGGAGCTGCAATTGCAAGGCCATCAAAATCTTTTCTCTCCAGTAACTTCCGAATGTCGGAGAAGCCAGCAGGTTTTTTTCCTGTGATGGCGGCGACAGCATCAATGGTCTTCGCCAATACTGTGGCATCAGGATCACAGATATAACCAACTTCAACATCGGGAAGTTGGGCAAATGTTTTCGCCAGGAACAGGCCGCGACTATTGGTACCCATGACACCTACTATGACTTTTTTATTAGGCGAGCCCTTAAAAAAATCTGTACCGGAAGAAAGATAAGGGCTTAATAACAAGCTTGTACCCGCGACCGAGGCGCGCTTAATAAATTGTTTACGGTTGATTAAGTGTGACATAGTTGATTTAAAAATATCTTACAGTGAAAATAATCATTCGTTATTTCTTCACCACCATGTT
>JANYDR010000301.1 GCA_025363495.1 Cyclobacteriaceae bacterium
TATATTTGCAGCCCAATCTGCACGATATGTCAGAAATGCCCTTTTGGCATGAAAATCGACACACGGTGAGCAGATTATCGTTAATTTTTAAACTCTAAATCCATATGGCCAAAATCAATTTCAAACCTAATGAAGACCGCGTGCTCGTAGAAGCAGCTGCGGCCGAAGAAAAGACAGCCTCTGGCATTATCATTCCTGATACTGCTAAGGAAAAACCGCAAAAAGGAAAAGTAATCGCAGTGGGTGAAGGCGTTAAAGACAAGCCTGTTACAGTAAAGGTTGGTGATAGCATTCTCTACGGCAAATATGCCGGCACTGAGATCACTATCGACGGCAAAGACTATCTCATTATGCGTAATTCCGATATCTTCGGAACGATCTAATCAAACAATAACTCAACTTATTTATTATAATCATGGCAAAAGAAATCACATTCGATACCGCAGCTCGCGACCGGATTAAGAAGGGCGTTGACAAATTGGCTAACGCAGTAAAAGTAACACTCGGACCTAAAGGCCGTAATGTTATTCTTGACAAGAAATTTGGTGCACCTACCGTTACGAAAGATGGTGTTTCAGTAGCGAAAGAAATTGAATTGAAAGATCCTATTGAAAACATGGGCGCTCAGCTCGTGAAAGAAGTAGCTTCAAAGACAGCCGACGCTGCCGGTGATGGTACTACTACTGCTACAGTATTGGCACAATCAATATATTCTCACGGTATCAAGAACGTTGCTGCCGGTGCAAATCCAATGGATTTGAAACGCGGTATTGACAAGGCTGTTGAAGCTGTTGTTGAACACCTGAGAAAGCAATCAAAAGATATCAAGGGATCGAAAGAGATCACACAGGTTGCAACCATCTCTTCAAACAACGATACAGAAATCGGTAAAATGATTGCTGCAGCGATGGATAAAGTTGGTAAAGATGGTGTAATCACTGTCGAAGAAGCAAAGGGAACTGAGACTGAAGTGAAGACCGTAGAAGGTATGCAGTTCGATCGCGGATACCTCTCTCCTTACTTTGTGACCAACACAGAGAAAATGGAAGCTGATCTTGAAAGTCCTTATATTCTAATCTATGACAAGAAGATCTCTTCAATGAAAGAACTTCTTCCTGTTCTGGAAGCAACTGCTCAAACTGGCAAGCCATTGTTGATCATTGCTGAAGAAGTAGAAGGTGAAGCACTTGCTACCCTCGTGGTAAACAAGATCCGTGGCGCACTACGCGTTGCTGCTGTTAAGGCTCCTGGATTTGGTGACAGAAGAAAGGCAATGTTGGAAGATATCGCAGTCCTCACTGGAGGTAAAGTGATCTCCGAAGAAACAGGCATGAAACTGGAAGATGCCAAGCTGGATTCTCTTGGACGTGCTGAGAAAATCAATATTGATAAGGATAATACTACGATCGTTAATGGCGCTGGTAAGAAATCAGAAATCACCGGTCGTATTAACCAGATCAAAGCACAAATTGAATCAACTACCTCTGATTACGATAAAGAAAAATTGCAAGAACGCCTTGCTAAACTTTCAGGTGGTGTAGCTATCCTTTATATCGGAGCTGCTACTGAAGTTGAAATGAAGGAAAAGAAAGACCGCGTTGACGATGCATTGCACGCAACACGCGCAGCCGTTCAGGAAGGTGTAATTCCTGGTGGTGGTGTGGCGTATATCCGTGCTATCGACGCATTGAAGACGCTGGTTGGAGATAACGAAGATCAGGCAACTGGTGTTAATATCATCCGTCTTGCACTTGAGTCTCCATTAAGGACGATTGCTGAAAACGCAGGACAAGAAGGTTCTGTAGTTGTCAACAAAGTTCGTGATGGCAAGAAAGATATGGGTTACAATGCAAGAGATAACAAGTACGAAGATTTCTTCGCAGCAGGTATCATCGATCCTACGAAAGTAGCTCGTCTTGCTCTTGAAAACGCTGCATCAATAGCAGGCTTATTGCTTACTACTGAAGCTGTGGTTTCTGAAATCCAGGAAGAGAAAGAAATGCCACAAATGCCAGGCGGCGGTGGTATGGGCGGAATGATGTAGAAATGAAGCTTAAAGCGAAAAGCTGAAAGCGTAGAGTATAGAGAACCCTGGCGAAAGCTGGGGTTCTTTTTTATTAAGTGGGTATTGGGCATCGGGCATTAGGGATTAGGAGTGCATGTTTGCGATTGAATGTTGTTTCAAAATTGGTATTCGGGGTATTCAATTAAATTGTAATTTCATCCCGTCAATAGGTAAGAAAAGGCAATGATCAAGGAACCAGAAAGTATAGAAGACTTTACACTTCTTCTATTATTCCACATGGCGCATGTTGATGGATCGATCCATCCCAACGAGCGAGATACCATTTTTGAAAGAATGACCGAACTTTTCCCTGGTTATTTTTCCGTTGAGGAGAATTTGATGGACATCGAATTACAATACCCGAGGCTTGGTGATGAACGAGTTGAGTCAATGTTGAAAAGCAGCATAACAAAATTCAGTGATGTTGATCCTCTGAAGAGAAAGGATATTTACGCGGCTCTCTTTGATATCATCAATGCCAATGGAAGGGTGAATCAGGAAGAGACTACAGCGTTGCAAGTGTTTAAGTCATGGTTGCTTAATCAGTAGGCTTAATCGGTAGGCAATAGGCAAACGGCAGTAGGCAAAGGGTGCAAATCAATTGACAATAGGCAAAAGGCAGTAAGCAATGTGTTCCCACGTGATGTGATTGATTAAATTAATGCTGATTACTGACTAAACAAGTTAGTTGACAAAACTTAATAGCTAAAACCAAACTTTGCCTATTGCCCCTTGCCTACTGCCTACTTCTCATCTTTCAGTGCACTCCGATATAACAGCAACATCATCGCTGCAAAGAATCCAATCGCAAGAATATTATAGCCATTTTCAGATAATGCAGTTAAAAGTCCATGTTCGGCGCTAACGGCGTTCATGCTATCGGAAAAGAATACATTCAATACTGCTACGATAACACCCGTGATCGCACCACCTGCTACCAAACCTGTGGCAAATAAATTTCCACGACTCAATTCAGAATCATCGCTCGCTTTCGCTCCTTTTTTCCAATCAATAAAACCCTTTACAGCGCCACCGACAAAGATGGGCAATGTGGTGGATAATGGAAGATAGAGACCAATAGCAAATGCCAGCGCTTTTATATTGCACAACTCAAGTGTCACAGCAATAAAAATCCCAACCATAATATATTGCCAGTCAAGGTTGAATGAGAGAATTCCTTTTGTAAGCGTGGCCATAAGCGTAGCCTGCGGTGCGGGAAATTTCTCCGTCCCAATGGCATGATGGATTCCCTGCGATAACATCTCGGGTGTTGGTGTATCCAATACCTGAACAATCAATCCAATAGCAAACGAAGAAACAATGGCACCAATAAACAGGGCAAGCTGCTGATACTTGGGAGTAGCTCCAATCAGGAATCCGGTCTTCAAATCCTGAGAGGTCCCTCCTGCGTTGGAAGCTGCAATACAGATCATTCCCCCTACAACGAGGGCGAGTGGTTCAAACATTTTGCCAGTCCAGCCCACCGAGGTAAATATCAAACATGTGCCCATCAACGTTGCGATTGTCATTCCCGAAATGGGACTATTGCTTGTACCAATCAAACCTACAATGCGACTTGAAACAGTGACAAAGAAAAAACCGAATAGGATTATCAACACACCAATAAATGCCTTTTGAAACAAGCTGTCGCCGGGAATAAATCTGGAAGGAAGCAGCACAACCATCAGCACCAGCAAAATGCTACCGATGATCACTACCTTAAATGACAGATCTCTTTCAGTACGAAGAATTCCAGTTTCACCTTTTTCTTTTAACGATGCAATACTATCGCGGAAGGAACCCACTATTGTCGGAAGCGTTTTTATTAATGTGATGAACCCTCCTGCGGCCACTGCACCTGCGCCAATCTGACGGATGTAAGCAAAGTAAATTGCTACCGCCGGGTTTGAAAATGTTTTGGTTACGGGGTCCCATCCGCCTTTTCCTCCGGCCGTCGAAAGATCAACGAGATAACCAACTTTGGTCAATTGAGTTGCAATCAATTCAGGGTTAACCAATGTTGATAACAAAGGAATCAAAGCCCACCAGGCTAATACAGAGCCCGCTACAAGCACACCTGATATTTGGGGACCAATAATATATCCAACGCCCAGATATTCAGGTGTAATCTCTCCATTGATCGTTGCGGAAGGCCAGAATTTATTTGTTTGTCGTGTGACAAAAGAAGGCAACTCCGCGACAACGTGAACTACTTTCTGAAGTACTGCATATCCGAATGCAACCCCCATTCCGATGAAGGCCGTCGCTGCAAAGACACCTCCCTTTTCACCGGCCTGAAGCACTGACGCACACGCTGTTCCTTCAGGATAAGGAAGATTTTCATGTTCTTTAACTATCAATGATCTGCGAAGTGGGATCATCATCATTGTACCCAGCATACCGCCAAACGCAGCCAGCACCAGAATGGTAACATAATTGAAATACGATGCACCAACACTCACTCCATTTTCACCGATTGATAAAAACATAAACCCAGGCAATGTGAATGCAACTCCGGCTGCAATTGTCTCACCGGCAGAGCCTGTAGTTTGAATAATATTATTTTCAAGAATGGTTGTCTTGAAAAGTTTTTTTCCAAGCGTGATTGCAATCACAGCGATTGGTATTGACGCTGTAACTGTCAGACCGGCTTTCAATGCGAGATAAACGGTTGAGCATCCAAAAACAATACCGAAGAAGACTCCTAACAAAATAGCTTTTAGTGTAAACTCGGCTACGTTTTGTTCGGGAGCAATGTAAGGTTTGAATTTCTCCATAAGTAATCCTTTCATTAAGCCTCTTTTTTTACCAGGAAGAAATTATACAGAACCATCATTGCCGTGGTGACCAGACCTATCGCTGCCAATATGAACCACATCTTTGAAGGGTTTTGCTGGAGATATGAAAGGCGAAGCCAATCTGCCACCGATCCTGCAGCAAAAGAACCAATAGCAATAGGCAAAAATGCAAATCCCATGTAAGTACCAACTTGTTCTTTGGGAGCTAACGAACTAACATATTCGTAAAAGCGCGGAGCCTGAGTTGCTTCGCCCACCGCAAATACCGCAACGCCAACAACAACAGCAGTTACTGTTCCAAAGACTCCAATGATAATCCAGGAAATGCTTGCGAGGAACAACCCAATGGTCATCGCCGTAAAAGGCTTCCAGCTTTTGAAAATTGAAGCCATAAACACGCTGAAGAAAATGATAAACCACGCATCGACCGTTTCAAGAATTTCGAATTGTTCAAAATGAAGTACTTCAGTTGCATAAAAAG
>JANYDR010000318.1 GCA_025363495.1 Cyclobacteriaceae bacterium
AGGGCTATCCGTTTGAAGTGGCATGTCAGTAATCACACTACCTAATCGAAACAATGGGCCCATCTTTGGATGAATGATCGAACCGTGTCTTCCCAGCTCACCGAATCCTGCTTTTAATGCCAATGGCACATGAAGCACATCGCTATCACCAATGGGATGTTCAACCGTACAGGCATAACCGATGCTGCGTATGTAGTCAGCTAGTTTTATAACTATTTCACCAAGCGAAAAATAAATACGCAGACACTCAACAGCAGAATCATGCGAGGGTACCTCCTGAAAATTTCGCCACAGCATTTTTTGTCCGACTACGATAGCATATTTCTCTTGCACTGCTCTTCCTTTATAAATGTCAGTTGGCTCTATTTCGGCAATACCAACTTCATCGGCAGCCAATTCAAACGCTTTCTTCTTAATCACAGCCGAAGCCTCTCCAGAGCTTTCGAAAATAGTTTGAATGGGATTGACTTGACCATTAAACTTCGGATATTGATATTCCCTGATCTGTTGAAGAATGCTATCCACTTCCTTGATGTGAATAGTCCTGCCGCCGACAGAACTGTACCAGTCGTCCCAACCAAAAGCAGGGGGTGATTTTTCAGAAGCGTTCAAGGACTTGTGTTTTTGTGAAAGGACCACCTGTTACGCTCTGTCAGACCAAAATAACTTATAAGCACTTTTCGTATAGCTATGCATAGGCTGATATTTACTGTCGAAATTTAATAAATTTTCGAGTCAATATCCCGGCTAGCTGACACGGTTATCGGCGCAGGCTGAACTTTCCATGGAAACCGATTTATAATCCAATCTCACTCCAAATATAAACCACTCTGCTTTAGGTAAAAAAATAGTCAGGGAAACAGGATTCCACTTAATGATCCAATTGGCGTTAAATATCTTCATCCACCGGCAAAAATGTTTCAACCACCTCATACATTCCCATGTCAAAACTGGCAATCTCAAGGGCCTGTTTTAAAAAAGGTGAGGCTGTTGAATTCTTACGCATGTTCTGATAGTCCTCTATACTTTTCCATTGTGCATACATCGTAACCTTTATGCCGTCAATACTCCTGTGAAGACTCGAAGAAACAAAACCCTTTATTTTCCTTACACTGCTCTCCGTCGCCAGAGTTAATAAGTCCACTAGTTTCTGTTGGTTTGCAGGGTCAACCGTGAATATGTTGATAAGCGTCAGGTATTTGTCGAGTTTATTAATTTTTGTCATGCTCAGGTTGGTGCGTCTTTCCTCTATAACATTTCTACAATCTGTATATTATTTCCACAGGTGTCATCGAAGACAGCAATTTTAACAGTCCTCATTTCAGTTGGCCTTACACTGAATTCAACTCCGAGGTTTACAAGACGTTCATATTCTTGCATTACACTATCAACATTGAACTGCGTGTACGGGATTCCCGCATCAAAAAGTGCTTTCTGATATGTTTTGGCTGGTTCAAAGTGATTGGGAGATGGTTCAAACAATACTTCCGGTCCGTCCTGTTCTTCCTTGCTTACGACAGTTAACCATCTGCTATCTTTACTTATTGGAACATCCACTTTTTTCAAGAAGCCTAATTTTCTGGTGTAGAATTGTAATGCCTTTTCCTGGTCTCCGACCGGAACGCTAATAACTTTTACTTTCATTTGTTGCGATTTTAAATTTGCTCAAAGTTTCAAAATAAGAATTAAACCGACTTTGTGAAAGTTGCTCTTTTTTGAAATTCAGAGGGCGCCAGTCCTACCCGGCATTTAAACAATGTGCTGAACGAACTGGGAGTTTCAAACCCGCTAGCGAAACAGGTTTCAGTTACTGCCAAGCCTTCCTTTAAGAATTCTTTTGCTTTTTCAATCCGTTTGTCTGTCAAATACTGTTTTGGCGTTAGTCCGTAGTATTTTTTAAACAATCGTAGCAAGTGAAATTTTGAGGTGAATCGGATACGAGAAAGTAAGCCTAAGTTCAGTTCTTGATCAAAATTACTATTGATGTAATTCCGTGTCCCGATTACGGCTTCAATCTGCCTTTTATTGGAATAGCATATGCTCCTGATCCGAATTATTTCACGTTGGTAAAATGTCATTGTCTGTCTTGGTTAATATTACCTCCAACTTCTATTTTTTTAATCACAGCCATATTTTCATTTAATAATTTGATCGTTATTCCTATTTGTCCTAAGTGGTATAAGTCGTGTTGAATAATCCCTTCGATTAAGTAGTGAAAATTATATTCAGTGTCAAGGAATTTTGTTTCCAGATAAGTGTCGTTTTGATTTGCAAACAGGTCAATCAATTCTAACCGACTGTTATATAAAGCATTTTTTAAATTAGCCCAACCAAACTCACTTAATTCAGTGTTGTTCTTCCAGTCGTCAGGACTATTCATTAGTTCAGTCTTAAGACCTTTAAATCTCAGGACACATTCCTTTCTCCACTCCAGCATATGAGAAACATGTTCGGCTACACTATGAATTGTCGGCAATGGCCTTGTCAGCGCTTCGCCGTCTGATAAATTATCAATTTTATCTTTAAAACACTGGTCAAACCAAAGAGAGCCATCCTGAATTTCATTCAATTGTCGGATTATATTATTTATTAAAACTCGTGACATTTGTCTGTAAGTTTTTTAGTTGTGGTGATCAAAAAATTACCGATAACATTTTGCGCATATGACTTGTTTTTTTGACACACATCGTTACCTTCTGTCATAAAAGAAAAAATTAGAACCCGCTTTGAATTATACATTCTATTAACTGTCGTTACTTTTCACAGATACTTTCTTAATCTCCTAATGATTAGAAAATCCACACGTGCCAAGAATTATTTTTCAATTTCTTCGTAACCAACTCTGAATATTGCATACCCAATAACTCCCAGAACTGCAGTTAATATTGTAAGTCCAATTAAAGTCTCCCAAGAAAAAATTGCCTGGTCGGTGAAAACTCTGAATAACCAAACACCAATACCAATTACCCCACTGATGGCTCCAACGATCGTGCCAATTCCGTAGTAGATGGCAATTCCTCCGTTTACTCTGCTGATTGTTTTTTTATTCATGTTCTTGGTCTTTATTTATTTACCGCCTTGCACCTAACATCGGGATATAATATACGCCACCTGTGTCTTATATTCATGATTAATGTAAAGGTCCTCATGCTTGCTATAAACTATTCTACTCTACTGTTTGCACCTCACTGATTTGAATCACCGGTTGAATATTTGTGTAGTTCGGAACATCGGCCCTGAGTTTCTCCGAGTTTGGTCTCATCGAATTTTGGCAAGAGGCCATGGTTTCAAAGAAAAAGTATCCAATGGCTAAATATGGAACAGGCGTGTCTGGTGTCCCACTGGCTAGCCCCTTGTCAATCGACATCGCTTTTAAAGAATCGCCAAACAAACTTGCCGCCATGGGCATGTGTTTAGTCGAATAATAGTCCATGTCGAATGTCTTGCCCTCTCCGTTTGGATAGAAGATGGCTACCTTGATCATGCCTTTCTTGATTTTAGTATTGTTTGTTGATTTATTTTGCACGCAGCCGAATAATAACCCGGCGACGATAAGCAGGAAGCAGATTTTTGTTTTCATAGTTAGTTAGTTTAAATGTACTCTCTTTCCCTTATTCTTTATAATTAATTGTATAATTCTCTCTTAAATGTTGAAGTAATTTATGATTTGTATCGATATAACTTTTCAATTGGCGGGTGTTGGATACTCGTAATAATGATTTATGAAAGAGAATCATGTTAACTGCTTCAATTCTATCAAATGACTTAAGGTTTAGTATTTCTCCACTAATAGTCTGAGACCCTATTGCGTAGTCGTGTATGACTTCCAGTACTCTTTTATTGGGATTTTCCTCCTGTAATTTATCCAGCCAGTGAAAGTCGTAATGTTTTAGCAAAAAGGGCTTAATGGGATATGAAAAGTACTGGTAGTCTTGTTCGGTTCTCCAATGAATACTATTTACATCGGCATTAATACCGCCGAGTAATTTTTGAAAAGTAATATTTTTAAAGTACTTGGGATGAACCTGAATTTCTTAATTGGGTGAGAATGCCTTCTTTCGGCTCAAATGTGAAGGAGTTAGAGAGATACAAACTCGTAGTAAATTTGGGATAAAACTCTCTTGGGAGATTAGTTAACAAACTATCCTTAAAAAAAGCTGCTAAATAGGTTAAATCATCCTCTCTCTTTCTACGGAGATTGAGAATCTCTGAAACCTGAACGGAATCACTCAGTCGCTCATTGTAGAGGACTTCAGCAAATTCACGTTCAAGACGGGATTCATTTCTATTTTCTCTTAGTTCCTCAGCTACGAACCCTAAGCTTACAGCAAGAAAAATCATAATGAATTCCAGCACATAGGTTTTCCATTCCTTTGATTTATGCTTCTCCAAATTTACTGTTGGTTTGTTCAAAGACGGTTCGACTAAATTTCTATCCTGTTCCATTTATTATTGTTAACTGCCTGTGGTCTGGTCACATGCCGTTATGACTAGTCGGCAACGTCTAGCTAAACGCAGTTGCGGGATTTTGAAAACGCTTCTGTCCCATGAGTGTGAACTTAATTTAGCGATTAGTTTTCATTGGAAAAAAATCTTCCGCAATTGCGCTTAGCTGTTTGTTGTGCGGCGTGTTTTAACTATGCTCCGCTCTGAACTTTTCGGTTGATTTAAGAATTAGCCCCCAAAATTTTCTGCGTACCAGTACTGGAAACGAAGGTGCAGGCGTCAAAAAGTGTGCAAACGTCCGAATTATTAGGTTTTTGTCTCGATGTATTTGTCAGGACAATGTACCTACAGTTGTTGTGACTATTTGTTACACAATATACAAATAATCAGCATATGGTAATCTTAGATCTCGATAAAAATTTTGAGTTTACAAAGTCTGTTTTTTTAGGTTCTAACATGCGATAGGCAAAGGCGAAGCGGGGAAATTTCTAACCCAGTTACTCAAACAGATTCTCATTCTGATTTACCAGCGTGTAATTCAGCACAAATGTATTTCTACATCATTGATATACCACCTTCATTGGCTGCGATCTCGTTTCAAATTAAATGATCATCACCTAGCTTTTACTGTAAAATAATGATTAGATAGGTAGCTCTAAAAAAGAAGTTGTTTCACAATTAGATTCAGGGAAAACTCATCACTATTAGTTCGCACTGGCACGCGCTAAAAAAAGCGCCGCGCCATAGTTCACTAGCAAATCCGCGCCATAAGGGCTATTAATTGGATCAGCAAGTCAATCACTAACGTCTCAAGAAAAAAGCCGAAGTATATAAAAGGCAATAATCCCCCCAATTCGGCGCCGTGAAGATCTTTTGCAATAATTATTGAATATCGTATTCCTTCGAATAAAAATATCAGTGATGCTAAATGAAAAGGAGTTAATCTGTATTTCATTTATTGATTATGCTTTTTGCACCAATCTTAATCCGAAGACACCAAACCACAAGAAATAAATTGCCAATGAGATGTTTGTCCTTATCCATGTCTGGTCATTAAATACAAACACACTAAAGATTCCAATTAGTAGAATTATCAGACCGGTCGTTAGTGTGTAGTACTTTGAAAATTTGTCTTTTACTATTTTTTCAAATTCACTCCTAGAAAGATTAGTCCAAGTGGCGCAATTATCAATAGTGATATTACTCTTAACATGACAGTGTGAATGTCATCACCTGAGCCGCCTCGCAGGATATGACTCCAAAACTTGTCCAGATAAATCCAGTAATTAGAATTAGAATTTTACCAAGAACAATGGGTAAGTCATTTTTTGACATGTTAAAAAGCCCCAATGCAAATCCTAGATTAAGACCTCCTATTGTCAAGTAGTTAAAGTAAACAGCTAACCATCTTCCACTCATTCCAATAACATTGAATGAGGCTATGCTCGGTATGTTATTCACCTCTTCGAGAGTCTGTGGGTTGTAAATGAACAATGAAAGAAAACCTGAAATGAAAAACATTGTAATGATGATTCCAATTGTTCCGATAACCCTATCGCTCATAAATCTTATTTAAAAGCTTGCGCCCAACGATTTGCTAAAAGGCATGTGTTTACCATAATTTAAACTAAACAATAAAGGCACGTGACTAGCTGTTGCGCCTCACGTATCTATTTGTAGTACTCGTTCCAGTCACCTGTCGCAGGATAACTTAGTTCGTAAATTACCTTTTCTCTATCAGGCAGGTCTCTGAAATATCTTCCTAGATCAATAATGTATTGTTCACCGTTTCCCATTCTCCAAAACATGTCCAACGGGTCAACACCTGGGAATTTTTTCCAAGGCGGTTCCATTTTCCCGATCATATATTCGAAGTTGGCGAATCGTCGTAGAAAGTCCCGAACCTCCATCAGTGCAAAACCTAGTAGATTCAGCCCTCTCCATGTGTAATGATTGTCAATCATAGGTGAGTCCTGTGGTAGCCCTATTCCCCAAATCATATCGACTGGGCTTGCTTCGACAATGATTCTGTCGGACGTGCCTAGCAAATACTCGGTCAATTTTTTGTTTTGATTAAACTTATGAATATTCCCATTTTTTACTATTTCATATTTTTTAGCATTCCATTTTATTTCATCAAAATTTCTTATCTGTCGTCCTAGTTCTTTCACCTCTCCAGGCTTATCTGCTACAATGATTTTCTTAAATATTTCGGTGTCGCCAAATAGGCTTGCCTTGTTAGCCATCATCCAATGTTCTGTAGTTTTGTACTCAATGTTGTCCACTTTGAAGGGAGAGGGATACCATTGACTAAAAACAAATTTTCCAAGGTCTTCGGAATTTTTATGGGAGTGTCCCCAAAAGAAAATATATTTCAGAGTTTCTCCATTGTCAAATCTGTCAGTAACCCATTGTAAATTATATTTCATTCTGTCTTTACGCAATTGCTACCACCATCGGGCTATACGCCACGGGTTGCATATATATTCTTATTAGTAGCCCCCGTTTTCGTCCTTTCACGAATATATTCGATTGCCAAGTTGGTTCCAACGACTTATCAACCCCATAAAAAAAGAGCGCTTATCCAGCGCCCCTTTTCCAATGCTCACGCATTCTTCATTCTTTTTTAACCACCGTAGCGCCTCGCGAAGGAGGTCATTTTTTATTCCTTCATTCTTAATTATTCATTCTTATACACCACCCCGTCCCTCATCACAAACGTAACTTTCTCCATCGTCTTGATATTAGAAGTAGGATTATCATTCACCGCAACTATGTCTGCAATCTTCCCTGCCTCAATCGAACCGATCTTATCACCTAGTCCGAGAATGTTGGCGTTCACCTGCATCGCAGAAAGCAATGCTTCAATCGCCGGCATGCCACCTTCAACCATGTAACCAAACTCTCTTGCGTTTTCGCCATGAGGAAAAACTCCTGCGTCTGTACCAAAAGCAATCTTCACACCTTTCTTATACGACTTACCAAAGTTCTCCTGGATCTTGGAGCCGATTGCAATCGCCTTTGGAACTACGAGCGGATGATAGTAACCTGGGATCTTGGCGTAATCCGCGGCAGACCTTCCTGCAATAATAGTAGGAACATGATACGTTCCATATTTAATCATCAGGTCCATTACTTCGTCGTCTATCAACGTGCCATGTTCAATAGTAGTAATGCCAGCAATCACGGCTCGCTTCATTCCTTCCGCTCCATGTGCGTGCGCTGCGGTATGAAATCCATAATCTTTTGCCGCCTTAACAATCGCATTCACTTCTTCCTGTGTGAACTGCGGACCTGATCCGTCTTTTGCAACACTCAGCACTCCGCCCGTTGCTGTGATCTTGATAAAATCAGCACCGTCTTTGTAACGTTGACGAACTGCTTTGTAAGCATCATCAGGACTATTGATCACTCCTTCTTTTGGTCCCGGATCTCCCATCAACTCTTTGCGTGTGCCATTGGTTGGATCACCATGACCACCTGTCGTAGCCACTCCTTTACCGGCTGCTAAAACACGAGGCCCTATAACGATACCCTGATTGATAGCATTGCGTAAAGAAATATTCACACCGGTTCCACCACAATCACGCACGGTAGTGAATCCAGCCATCAATGTTTTCTTTGCATAAATGGTAGATTGAAAAGCTACATCAGCCTCATTCTGCGTAAAGCGTTTTACCAACTGGTCTTTGCTTGTTTCACTTTCGAGGTGCACGTGCATATCAATAAGACCGGGCATTACTGTTTTCTTGCTGAGATCAACCAGCTTGTCGTCTTTGCCGGGCTTTGTAAAACCTTTGTCAACAGAGGTAATTATATTGCCGGTAATGACGAGCGTCACCTGGCTGAGCATCTCTTTATTTTTTCCGTCAATCACGCTGCCGCAATGAATGAGGGTTCGTTGTGCATAGCCCGCATACGCAGCAACGCAAAGAGTAATAAGGGTAATAAATTTTTTCATGGGTTAGATTTTACCCCATGATAGTTCAAAACTTCGAGACGGTCAACTGTGCAGAAGATAAGTGGCCGTAAGTTTTTTCAGGGCTTCTATTTCGTCTTTTTCCATCGCCGCAACCTTTGTTTTCAACATCAACTCTACCAGCACTTCCTGGCGATATCCCAGGGCAGAAGCTACGCGGGCGCAATACTGAATTTCATTCTGATAGATCTTCTCGTCAATTTTCATCAACTGGATCAACGAGAATATACAATCAAACTTCTCCTCTGTCGTCATCCCTGATGGTATAACTGGTTCCTCGGCGTTGCTGAAAAGCGGTAAGATCTCTGCCACCAGCAAATGATTAGCCTGCCCTATGGTAATGATGAATTGTCTTTCTTTTTCGTCTAAAGTACCATCTGTACGGGCGAGGTTGATCAAGAGCCTGAGTTGCTGAATGGGAGACATACTGATTCGTAGTTATCCGGTAAAAGTCATGAAAATCCTTTCCTTAAAAAATTAAAGTTCTTGATTTAACTTACATCATGAATTTTCTGGCTCATCTGCACCTTTCAGGGAATAATCCAGAAGTGATGGTCGGTAACTTCATCGGAGACTTTGTTAAAGGAAGAGACCTCTCATCAGTTTATGGAACAGGCATTGCAAACGGTATAGTACTGCATCGCGCTATTGATGACTTTACTGATCATCACCCAATAGTGAAGGCAAGCAAGACGCGGCTATTTCCAACCTACCGTCATTATTCAGCTGTCATCGTTGATATCTTTTACGATCATTTTCTCGCCGCGAACTGGAATGTTTATTCTACTGAATCACTGGACAACTACGCAGCAAGATCTTACCAGATTGTTTTAAATCATCATTCTATTCTTCCCGAACGCGTAAACCAAATGCTCTCCTACATGATGAAGGGAAACTGGCTGGTCAACTATGCCAGCATTGACGGCATTCAGCGAGCCCTTACGGGGATGTCACGACGTGCAACGTTTGAGTCGAAAATGCAGGATGCTACACACGATCTTGAGCGTTCGTACGAAGCATTTCAATCTGAGTTCGATCAGTTCTTTCCCGAATTGAAAAAATTTTGTGATCAGCGGTTAAAGGAGATTGAAGTTTGAAATCGCCGATAAGGTTGTCTGAATTTTTAAATTTATTTTAGCGGTCAAATTGTATGACCAACGACCCCGAACTCAGCGGAAAGTATCTCGGCACTATCTCCACCGACTTTGTAAAAGTGGCTGATACGCTGAAAGAAGCCTCCTACCAGATACGAAAGGCAGGATTTGCCTATCCTATTTTCCCCATCACACAGGAAGATGATCAGCCTATTGGCCAACTATTGATCAAAAAAAGTGAACAGTCACTGGACTGGAGTTATTATGCTTCCTTCCTCGATGAATTTCTTCAACGCGAACTTGTTGGAACTGAAAAAGAAGAAGAGTTTAAAAACGCTTACAAAGACCCGGATGAGTTTTGTTGCTTGTTTGTGATTGATAAGTCGTTTACGAGGTTTGTGTTTATACCGTTTCCCGAGGATTGATTGATTCGGTGATTCGATAATTCGATGATGGCGCGCATCATCGAATCAACACATCAACGAATCAGAAATGTTCCCAACCCTGCGCCTTCAACGGTACGACATTCTCCCCCTTCGTGATCATCACATTCTGCTTTGCATCAGGATGAACGTATCCGATAAAATGAATATCAGAATGGTTTTTAATTTTTTCAAAATCGGATTGCTTGATGGTAAAGAGTAATTCATAATCTTCTCCGCCATTCAATGCGCAGGTAAATGGATCAAGGTTGAATTCAACGGCGGTGTTGTAGGCATTCTCATCGATAGGAATTTTATCTTCAAAGATCCTCACTCCCACTCCCGAACTTTTGGAGATATGAAAAAGTTCAGAAGCCAATCCATCCGATACATCGATCATAGCTGTTGGCTTTATATTCAGGTCAGCGAGCTCATAGATAATATCCATTCTTGCTTCCGGTTTCAGTTGGCGCCCCACGGCATATTCGTGGTTATCTAATTCAGGTTGCATTTCCGGGTTGGTAAGATAGACGGCCTTTTCGCGCTCGAGGATTTGTAGTCCGATATACGCGCCGCCAAGATCTCCCGTCACGCAAATGATATCTTTATCCTGGGCACCGCTGCGATAAACTTCATTTCCTTTTTTAGTACGTCCCAGTACGCTTATCGAAATCACCAATCCTGAAGGTGAAGCAGTTGTATCACCTCCTACTAAGTCAACTTTATAATTATCACAAGCGGCTTTGATACCGGCATAGAGAGCATCAACTGCCTCCACTGAAAACCGATTACTGATAGCAAGTCCGATCACGATCTGCTCAGGCTTTCCATTCATCGCTGCGATGTCGGAGACATTTACTGCCACTGCTTTATAACCGAGGTGTTGCAACGGCATATAAGACAAATCAAAATGAATGCCTTCGATGAGCATGTCGGTAGATAACAACAGGACATCTTCTCCAGCATCGATGACGGCTGCATCATCACCAATTCCTTTTAACGAGGAAGGCTGCTGCAACGGGAATTTGCTGCTAATACGGTCAATCAGGCCAAATTCTCCTAATTGGGCAATTTCTGTTCTTTTCTGTTCCATTTGGGTAACGACGGTTTACCGGGCATTCCGGTGGTTCATCCGGCAAAAGTAAAGGGATAACGGCACATTAACGCTTTCCGGCTCACGGCATAGTATTTATGTACATCTAAAAAAAGCCAGATATGAAAACCCAGATACTTCTTTTTGCAGCGGCGTTGATCGTTTTTGCATCGTGCACCGCACCAAAGTCTTATTCCGATACTGCTATCGGTAAAAAGAAAGTGAAGTATTATAACCAGGTTCAGAATGGAGTGCATCCGAAGAAGGGGCCGAATTTTTAACTGACGTAAGTAGAAATAAAAAAAAGTTGCCACGGATGACACAGATCTTCACGGATGAGCAGCTTCGCTGTTCATCCGCATTATTTTACACGTAGTTACCCCTCAATGGCCACGGATGCAGCAAGCTGCTATGCGATCTAAAAATCAATCGCTGATGTTTTAGCCTGGCTGTCAAAAATTAATCATCAATCCTATTGTGCAACTAGCGGTTCACTTATGAACGCGGCGAAGCTGCGAATCCGTGGGCTTTCAGTTTTGGATACTCTGTATTATCCGTGAAAATCCGTG
>JANYDR010000331.1 GCA_025363495.1 Cyclobacteriaceae bacterium
GATCCTAAACTAAACGTGCTACTGTTACCAGAAAAACCAGACATGTTATTGTCACTTGCCAGTAAGGAGCCATTCTTATAAATTTCCTGACCTGCAGAAGATGTTGATGGAATAGAAGTTGTGCTAGCCGTAAAACTCCACAGGTAGTTAGTATTGACTGAGCCGGTCCACGCTGTTGATAATCGCTGAGTGGCACTTACAGCGCCAGCGTCCCAATATAAATTGTTATCTGTCCATGGAACGTGAATGTTGATCCTGCCGCCAGATGCCTGGCCCTCATAAAAAACGGAACTAGCAGATACCGTGTTTGTTCTAAAAACACCAAAAGCATTGAAGTCATTATAGGCTGATGTACCCATAATACCATTAGTAACCAGAAGTTCATTGCTTGAACCATTAAATTGAACAGCCGGGTTAAAATTTATTCTGTTACTCAAAAATGATGGACGATTTGCAACTGTTACTTGACTGGCCGCAAAATTATTTCCACTCTGATCGGTCCAGGTAGAAACAGGACTGCCCGTGACACCAGCGTCTGCCTTTAACCAAAGTCGCGTTAAGACAGAGGTACCGCCAGGTGACGGAGCAGCAAGGGGACAAGTCGATTTATTTACTGAACCAATAGAAAAATAACCCTGGGTTGCAGAGATATTTGCATAGGGTAATATGAAATCGACCACTCCACCTGTAGCGGAAAATCCAGCAGTTGGAGAAATGGTCAATTCACCTGCCGATCCATTTCCAAATGTAGCATCATCATCAATAAGCAAACGTATGTCTGTATTTGTGTTTGTTCCGACACCCGACGGTCCACCAACCAATGCCATATTCACTTCGACAATCGCATTGCCTGTTGGGGCAGCAATCTTGGCCGTACTCCAATTGCGCTGAGATTTTGCAAGGATAGTAACTCCATTATGCACAAATGAGGCTGCGGCAGTATTTGCTCCCGTCGTCAATCCATTATTTCCCCACATCAAAAATTGAAGATTGGTTCCGAAAGCAACGGGTGAGGCGAAATTAGAATTGGCGATAGTAATGATATCCGGAGGTGAGTTGTTGCTGCTGGTCGACTTCAATTGAGATAACACCGAGTTATCATCTCTGCCGATTCCTGCTATATCATTCTTGTAGCCACTATAGGTAGTGCCATTCCATATAACACTGCTATTGGAAGCCACATAATTCTGTGGAGTACTTTGATCTAGTGTGAGGCCGTATTTTATAGCAAGATAACTATGAATTCTTTGAAGCTGAGCTGCATTTATGACACCATTATACGCTATTAATTCAGCAATTTCTCCATTGTAAAAATTAGATCCATTCAGTGATCCCAGATAAAAGTCGCTATTGTTACCAGTAAAACTCGACATCGAATTATCGCTCGCCAAAAGTGAACCATTCTTATAAATCTCCTGTCCAACACCTGATGTTGAAGGGATCGAAGTGGTACTAGAGGTAAAGCTCCATAGATAATTGGTACTTACATTACCAGTCCAGGGAGTAGATATTCGTTGGGTACCCACTGCAGAACCAGAATCCCAATATAAATTATTATCTGACCAAGGAACGTGGATATTAATCCTTCCACCAGCTGATTGATTTTCGAAAAAAATGGAACTAGCCGACACCGTGTTAGTTCTTAGCACCGCGAAAACATTAAAGTCAGTGTAGGTAGATCCGCCAACAATTCCTGCCGTTATCAACAGCTGGCTATTTGAGCCATTGAATTGAATAGCCGGATTAAAATTTACCCTGTTACTTATTACAGCAGGACGATTAGCAACTGTTACCTGATTGGCTGTAAACGCATTGACACTTTGGTCGGTCCATGTTGAAACCGGGCTACCAGTTACTCCTGTATTGGCCTTTAGCCACAATCTAAGGTTTGTATTAAAGCCTCCAGGTCCTTGGCCCAGGGCCATTGAACAAGCTGACAACCAAATAATTAGGATATGAAAAGGTTTATTTCTTAAAGCAATTCCCATAACAGTCTTATGATAAATGCGATTGAGTGAAACCTAAGTAACCAATCCACCTAAAATTAGAAAAAAAATCGAACCCTGAACTAATTAGGAGTGATTAGAATATGATTGGATTAGGGACAGAGTATTGAAATACTTTATATATAAATCACTGTTCCTGAGCAAAGCACATCTCACTTAAACCTCTCAAAGAAGAAGAGTATCAATCTTTTCGTTGTAAAAATTTGAGGTACTCCGCTTTGATCTATTGAGCCCGGTATAAAAAAAATCCACCCAGGCGAGGAGGAGTTTCTGAACCCCAATTACGACAAGTTTTGAGCTGCCTTCAACCGCAACCTTCTTCTGTTATCCTGCTTTTTGGGCGAGGCCCTGTAGTAAAAATGCTACAGGGTGAAGCCTGATTTTGTTTGACTGCTATCGCTCGGTTTTGTTTTTATATGTTGAGTTCAGCAAACGTGTCCCACATCCGA
The DNA here is from genome assembly GCA_025363495.1 of Cyclobacteriaceae bacterium. Lineage (GTDB taxonomy): Bacteria > Bacteroidota > Bacteroidia > Cytophagales > Cyclobacteriaceae > ELB16-189. The sequence goes on from JANYDR010000331.1 coordinate 2,456, forward strand.
GTGGATTTCTGATTCAAACGTACGCAAATCTTCCTCGCTGTCAAGTGTTGATTTACTTATAATTTTTTATTACTTCGCGCTCATTCCACACGCATGATCAACTTCACACCAGGTCCTTCACAACTCTATTTTACCGTTCCTGACCACGTAAAAAAAGCCTTTAAAGATGGCATACCGTCTCTTTCTCATCGAAGTAAGCAATTTGAATCAATCTTCTCTGAAACCACCCAGGGGCTAAAGACTTTACTAAATCTGCCATCGGATTATTCTATTTTCTTTACAGGTTCTGCTACCGAAATCTGGGAACGGGTTATTCAAAATCTGGTGGAAGAACAATCATACCATCTTGTCAACGGTGCTTTTTCCAAACGCTTCTTTGAGATCGCCCAACAATTGAATAAAAAGCCCGGGAAGTTGGAGGTATCAATTGGCAATGGCTTTGAAGAAAATATTAATATTCCGGCAAAAACAGAGTTAATTGCTCTGACTCATAACGAAACAAGCACAGGGGTTTCACTTTCAATTCCGTTTATCAATTCATTCCGTGATAAGAATCCTGAAAGCCTTATCGTGGTAGACGCCGTAAGCTCCCTTCCGTTCCCTGATTTTGATTACTCAAAAGTTGATTCAGTTTTCTTTTCTGTGCAGAAGGGTTTCGGCTTGCCCGCCGGGCTAGGTGTATGGATGGTAAATAATCGTTGTCTTGCAAGAGCAGAACAACTTCTATTAAAAGGAATTTCAATAGGAAGTTTTCATTCACTTCCATTGCTTCATAGCAATGCATTAAAAAATCAAACTCCGGAAACTCCTAATTCACTCGGGATTTATCTTCTAGGAAAAGTGATCCAGGATTTCCTTGTACGTGGGGTGGATTCAATCAGACAGGAGACCAAATATAAAGCCGTCCTTCTTTATAAAACACTGGAAGAACATGCTTCAATAAAGCCATTCATTACAGATAAAAATAACCGATCGAAAACTGTCATCGTGGCCGAATCAGGGGAACGGACTCAGGAGCTGACTTCCTTTCTTCAGGCAAGGGGATTTTCCCCTGGAGAAGGCTATGGCGAATTCAAAAAACGTCAGCTCCGTTTTGCCAACTTCCCCGCTCATTCAAAGGAACAATTCGAAGGACTCGTTGATGC
>JANYDR010000382.1 GCA_025363495.1 Cyclobacteriaceae bacterium
GAATTCACCGAGGTCATCCGTTTTCACCATTATCAGGTAACCATCAGGAGTTAAAATTTTTACCCCACTATATTGATTTTTTTTCTTTGAGCCAGGGCGGCCCACTTTACCACTTAGGCTCAGACCTTTCTCCGGTATGAAAGAAAGTTGAGGCAAGGAATCATTTAAAACATTCTTCCATGTGAACCGTCGCCAGCCATGAGTCATCATTAAAAGGTCCAGATGATATTTTGTACTCTGTAGAGTATCTTTTAGATAATAGCCAGGGTTATGAATTATCCCTTTCAGATCGGCGGTGAGTAGGAATGTGCTTTCAATGGTTGATGGATATTCCTCCATGTCTTTGATCTTATCCGAATCAAAGACCGACATTGAAAAATGTCCAGCAACCGGATGCCCTTTCAAATTAGTTACGGTGCCATTCACTACAATCTTCTCCCTTTTTTGATAACTATCCTTATTGAAACTGATCGAGATTTTTGGTGAATCAAAATGGTTGACGAAAACCAGGCGCTCACACTGGGGAATCAAAAATTCATCGAGCATAGTAACCTGAGCAACACCGGAAGGAAATAATTCTTTTTTCACATACGTCACGAGAGATCCATTGGCTAAAGTTCCACGGGCCGAAAAATGCGGCGTTCCATTTGATTGTATGATCAAATAAACATCACGATCTATTAATCTCTTTGATGTCGTTACAACAGCAACCTTGATGGTTTTCCCCAGATCAGTTACCCGAAGGTTAAAGCCTTCTTCGTCAACTTTCGGCAGAGGGTACATAATAGAATCCACCACTGTTTTGATAATCGCAGTATACGAGCTGTTCGGCTTGGGAATTAATTTAATCATGCCCATTCCCGCATGAATACTTTCAAAAGATGTTACAAATTTTTTATCTGAATCAATGATTTTACCTTTTACAGCAACGTCTTCCCCATTTTCGTTAGTTGCCTTTAAGGCTATTCTGTTTTCAATTCCCGGCAGAAACGTTCCACCTTCCGGAAAGAACTGCAGATTGATTTTAGGTGCCGTTTGATTCTCCTGGCTTGCAGGTTCATTCTCCTTAGTTGAATGAATCGCAATTGACTTTTGAAAGAACCAGGACTCACCAAAATTCTTCAGATAGTTAGTGTAAGCCCGAATAGTATAATTACCGTCGGCAAGTTGATCGCTTAGCTTAAAGTCACCAGCGGCAATTCCATCTGCAACATGTACTATTTTTCTGTCTATCAATTGACTTTTACTATCCAGGAGTTCAACGTAAATAATTTCACTGAAAGCACCGGCCTTTGGTTCATAGGTGTTGATAATATAAGAGGAGAACCAGATGTCCTCACCCGCAGCGTACAACGATCTGTCAAGGTGAACGTAAATCTTTTCAGCCGGCATGTACTTACTGTACCGTATCAGCTTGCTGAGAATTTCCTGAAGACCGGTTTTTAAGGAGAGACCTGAACAAATAGCAGCAAGAACAGAAAATCCCCCAAGTACAATAGTTCTGCTCAAGATTCTTCTCCTTCGCATAAGTGCTGAAAATTAGAAGTTGTGTAGTAATTCAACATCATCAAAATAAACTGTTCCAGACGTGTTACCCATCAAGGCCATATAGATATAAATTGAATTAAGGTTTTGTGGACAGTACAGAACCAGAATAGAATATTCCGTAAAATTCTGAGTTCCCTTTATGTCGTATTGCGAAAATGTATTGAGTGAGTATTCATTCCCGGAAACTGCATTTATTCCTATGAAGGCTTTACCAACAATATTATCAGTTCTTATCTTAACATTGAACCTTAGTTCGCTGCCTTCGGCGACACTTGGTACTGGAATGACCTTATACCAATAACTGTCTTCACTGGCACTGCCAGTTGCCGAAGGAGAAGTGATGGAAAGTGAGTGGCCCGGTGAATAATAAATTCCACTGACACTACCAGTGTGGTTTAGATCGGAAAATAGATTGTGGTAAAGCCAGTCAGTCGTGACAGTAATGGAATCCTTTAACAACTGAGTTGAGTTGGTTTTTATCTTAGCCCATGATGGCTCCAGCGTATTTGGATTGAATAACTCGTCCAGATAATACTTTCTCAATTGCGGAGTAAATTTAGTATAGAGACCAACCAGAAGGGTAGAGATCATGATTGTCTTTTGAAGTCCATTGGAAAGAGTTGAATTATCATGAACACGACCAAGCAGTGCGTGACCAAGCTCATGAAAAACGAGTATCTCTTTATTCATATCCGTTGTCGTTTTCCAGCAAATATCACTCTGCACAATTTGAACATGAGGTGTGCTTCCAGAAATGGATTGTCCGCAATAATCGATACCGTCGATTAAGACTCGATCCGTAAATTCCATTATTATGTTATCAGTAGGAATAGTCACGCCCCTGATCTTAGCCTCCTGGACAAACCTATCCAGATAGGTAGCGAGCTCCTGATCAACCTGGTGAATTTTCTCTTCGTGCTTCCCGCATCCGGAAAGAAGCAAATAGAAAACCAAAAAAATCGACTTAAGACTTTCATTTTTCAAGGTTAAATTCTTGAAAGAAAATTTTTTCGAAAAGAACGAGAGTTCGTCAATCTAAGAGATTGCTTTCACTTTCCTTAAAGGACAACATCAAACAGCTAAAGTCTTTTAAGTACTTCAATCACACCTGAGATACGTGTATTTTAACTTTACCGAAAATACTGATTTATAAATATAATTATATCAAAGGCATGATTTAATTATTACTTACAAAAGTAATCTATACAAATGGTCTAATATTGAGAGCGATATGTGGAAGATTGGTCACTGATAGGGTGCCAATAATTAATACCAGTAAACGGGACTATTTCGCTGGACAAATCTCAATTCGACATTCGTTATTCGGCATTCATTAGCATTTTTATTCAATGTCGAATGTCCAACGCTGAATTTCAAATGTCGAAGTTCGATCCTTTGAATAAAATAAGAACCTTAATTCACCCTCCCCAATCCCTCCACTGCTTCCTTCATCCCCGGATACAATTGAAGTGTTTTTTGATAATATCTTTTTGCCATCGCCTTATCACCCTTCTTCTCATAGATCATAGCAAGTCCAAGATTGGCATCTGAGTGACCTGGCTCGTTTGGCTTAGGGGTGTAGGCAAGATATTTATTCAAACATGTGATACCCTTTTCCGTCTGAAGTCCTGATTGTGCACTTACTTGGCCTACATGATATGACACTACCATGTTGCGTGGATTTTTATTCATGAAATCATCATACAGACGAAAAGCTTTATCATATTGTTTCTGATCATTGTAAAACTGTGCCAATGCAAAAACATGTTCGCAATTTGCCGGCTCAAGCCTTATAGCCTCGATATATTCTTTCTCAGCAAGTTCCTTTTTATTTTGGGCCGCATGAACCAAAGCATAAGCCCGAATTCCCTGGGCTTTATCATTGCGGGTTATAACCTGCGCACATGCGAGTGCTTTATCCCAACTCCCTCCTAGAAATCCGGGTGCCTGGCAATAATACGTAATAAGACCCCATTGCGTCGGGAGGTTGTTTGGATCAATCGACGCAGCAATTTCAAATTCACTTTTAATTTTTGGAGCGAGATATGCCTGCTTTAACTTTCCCGAATTCATGGCAACGACTCCGTACATCACTCCCAACCAATTATGGTACTCTATATTTTTAGGGTTTACTCTAATTGCTTCCTCAAACCTCTCAACCGATAAATCATATTTCTTTTCCTCTACGGCAATTCGTCCATCATAATAAAGTGATTCAGCATAATCCGCACTTCCTTCTTTAATTCCCGATAAGAGATTTTTTGCACCCTCAAAATTTCTTTGTTCAAACATTACAATGACCCGCGGAATTACCGTCGATTGGCCCATTAACATAATTGGGCAAACGGTAGCCAAGGTGATAAAGAAGATAATACGATGGGTTTGCGAAGCTGGCATCGAACAATATACGAAGTCCATGTAAATTCTGGATTTCCAGCTTCAATCGCGTTATCGGTTAGTCGTTAGCCGTGGCAAACGGTTAACGATTAACGAATAACCATTAACTTTTCCCGGAATTAGCATTGTTTATCAACCCGCAGTTGTCCTCCTGACGTATCATTACTAAAAAATGCCCCTATGGAAAAAATACCCATTCTCGCAACCCAGATCAGTTTTATCGTACTGACAGTAGTCATGTATTCCTTCGTTCTGATGGGCCTAAAAAACGCCCTTTCCAAAATAAACTGGGAAGAAAAACGAAAAAACAATCTGTTTCTCAGAGTTCGCTTTGCTCTTATTGGCTGGGGGATTGTAATCAGCGCCTTGGGGATCGCCGGATTCTTTCAGGACTTCACATCTTTTCCTCCGAGATTTATGATCGTCCTTGTTGTTCCGCTGATCACCTTGCTGGTAGTCACATTCTCCAAACCAGCAGCAGAAATACTAAAACATGTTCCCGTCAAATACATTGTAGGCTTACAGGTGTTTCGGGTCTTTGTTGAACTATTATTGTGGGTTCTGTTCTTACAAAATATAGCTCCAGTTCAAATGACATTTGAAGGAAGAAATTTTGATGTGCTGGCTGGAATCACCGCTCCGTTTGCCGCCTACTTTTTAGTTAACAACCGAATTGGATTAATTATCTGGAATATTTTGGGTCTTTGCCTCTTGATAAATATCGTTTCGATAGCGATACTCTCATTGCCCACTCCGTTCAGGGTATTCGTAAATGAACCCGGGAGTATTATGGTAACACACTTTCCATTTATATGGCTGCCGGGGTTGTTGGTGCCGTTGGCGTATGGGTTACATTTTTTGTCGCTGAGACAGCTTGTAAATGGTAAGAGGTAGTTGGTCCCGTTTGCATTAGACACTCCTCGTATTTAGACATAAGTATAATTTTCAACAAATAACTACAACGCAAATTAACTAAGACCAACAACCAGTTACCAACCACCAACAACCGATCTCAAAGACTTGTATTATTCGGCCGCGTGTATACCAACTGCATCACTGTCACGTGCCTCAACTGAAACGCTGCCTCACAGTAAGCAAGATAGTAGTTCCACTTGCGTATAAACCTATCATCCATCCCAAGTTTCTTTACTTCATCAAGGTGATGATTGAAAGCTTCCGTCCAAAGATGAAGTGTCTTTGCATAATGCAATCCAATATCTTTCGCGTCAAAGAGATTCAGATCTGAAACTTTATTGATGGCTGTCTGAATCGCTCCGATAGACGGAGTTTGCGATCCAGGGAAAATATGTTTCTGAATAAAATCAACATCCTCGCGAAACTCTTCATAACGTTTTTCGCCTGAAGTAATCACTTGCAACGCGATGCTTCCGTTTGGTTTTAAAAGCTCGTGAACCTTCTTAAAGTAAACTGGCAAATATTCATGACCAACCGCCTCCAGCATTTCAATTGAAACGATCTTGTCAAAATTCCCTTCCAACGTTCTATAATCCTGAGTACGGATTTCAATTTTATCCTGAAGTCCTTCACGTTCAAATCGCTCTTTCGCGTATCGAAATTGCTCGTCAGAAATCGTAACCGTTGTTACACGGCAACCATAATTTTTCGCCGCGTGAACAGCAAAGCCTCCCCAGCCGCTCCCGATCTCCAGTATATGGTCGCTAGCCTTTAAATCAATCTGGCGGCAAAGACGATCGTATTTTTCTGTTTGCGCATCCTCCAGGCTTTGATCTGGTGTCTCAAAAATCGCACTGGAATAAGTCATTGTCTTGTCCAGGAACAGTTTATAAAAATCGTTTCCAAGATCGTAATGCTCAACAATGTTCTTCTTCGAACCTTCAATGGTATTCTTGCGGGTGTTGTGATATAACTTATTTGCAAGTCGCATGAAATTAATGGCATACTTTCTCACTCCTTTCCCGGTAAGGATAGGATTGTAATTCAGATTTATGATAAACCATTTAATAATGTCATAGATATTGTCCGTATGCCAGTCGCCATCCATATAGGACTCTGCAAAACCAATATCTCCGTACCATACGCACTTCGAGAAGAAGTCATTATTGATTACACGAATGCGAGGCCTTACTTCATTTCCGCTTCCGAAATACAGAACATGGCCATCAGGCAATTCCAATTCCAGCGATCCCAATGGCAATTGGTTGAATACCTTAAAAAGTAAGGATTCGTACAACGAAAATTTTCTATTAAGAGTAAGGGTGGTTGATGGCATGGTGATTTATACTTTTTTGTAATTATAATTTTCCTGTTGAAGATGAAGGTTAAAATCCTTGTCGTGAAAAGGTATTTTTTTCAAACGCAAAAGCAATGCCTGCCAGTAGATAGAAATCACTATTCCCATTGTTATAAATGGAAACCTGATTCCATACCATAACAGATTGGCATCGCTTAATTTTTTCTTTTTTCCTGAAAGTGATGTAAGTAAGAATCTTTTTCCATCCTGATAGTCGTCAACACGCAAGAGGGCGGTTTCCCCGGGTATTTTGAAAATGAAATCAAATGACGCTTCCAGGTCAGTAAATGGTGATACGTAAAAATTCTTGGAGACAAATCTTCTGAAGGTATCAGAAGACAGTGCCCCTCTATCCAGTAGATAAAGTTTCATCTCACCGTGAGTGTTACAAACTTCGGCCACCGAGCAAACCGGATTGTTGTCTTTATCGAAGCAGAGGTAAAATGAAATCGGATTAAAAGCATAACCAAGTGTCGCCACATTAGTCAATAACATGATTCTGCCATCGACAGAAATATCCTGACTTTGCAAGTAATCAAGTACATTCTGCTTAACTGATTTTTTATTATGCCCTTTTCCTAATGGAAATTGAAGATGATCCTGATTGCGGAAGTTGAACCAGTTAAAATGATCATGACTTAGAAACCACAATTTGCTATGCAGCGGTTCAATTTCATCCAGGTCAAAATAAAACATGAACACGTTGTAAGTAAACCGATGCTCGCGCGGCTCCAAACGATGGTGCATTACTTCGCAACGGTACAAACAAGAGTTCATTTTTCCGGCTTATTTAAACTATTTACGCAATAACCAATTCCTTTGGATTTCTGGATTTGGATGACGTCCAGGCATCTTCACCTAACAGTCTGGTACACAGATTCACAGCACTTGTGAACGCGTCTTCATGGAACCCAAAACGGAAATAACTTCCACAGAAATAACTTACTCCGTTCTCATTCAGCTCCGAAAGGGATTGTTGAGCAAAGGCGGTTTCCGTTGTAAAAATCGGGTGGTCATACTCAATCCTTTTAATAATTTCCGACTCACGTACTGCTCCAGGATCATTAATCGAAACAAAGTAATTCTTCTTCTTCGACACCTGCTGAAGGCAGTTCATGTCATAAATTGTAGTCGCTGTCAATTCTCCATTTCTCTCCTCCACCCTGTAATTCCACGCTGACCATGTTGACTTTATCTTCGGCATGATGCGTTCATCTGTGTGAAGAGTGGCAATATTCTTCTGGTAATAAAAAGGGCGTAATAATGAATTCTCCAATTCAGTTCTGTCGGAAATCAATTGCAAAGCCTGATCTGCATGACACGCAAAGATTACTTTGTCATAGATTTTTCGAGATCCATCTGAAGCAATTACAGTTGCCTTTCCGTTTTCACGAACAACCCGTTTTACTTTTTTGTCGACTTGAATTTTATCTTTGAATGGAGCTATAAGCTTATCGCGATATTGCCAGCTTCCATTGTGAACTGTGTACCATTGGAATTGTGAATCAATGCCGAGCAAACCATGATTCTTAAAAAACTGAACCAGCGCACGTGCGGGATATTTTAAAGTAATATCGGTTGGCGTAGACCAAAGGGCCGAGCTCATTGGAACAATGTAATTGTATAAGAATTCGTCGCCGTAACCTTTCTCCTTAACATAGCAATGAATCGAATAAGAACCGTAACGCTCATTTGCAAGAATCTCTTCCGACTCCTTAAAAAAGCGTTTGATCTGAAGTAACATCCTCCAGAATTTCGGACTGAGGTAATTCGACTTCTGCGCGAACATGCTCAAGCTACTATATTCCAATTCTGTAGGAAGATGTTGTACACCAAAGGACATGTTGGTCGGCTTCACTGCAACATTAAGTTCCTTAAAAAGTCTTACTAGGTTAGGATAAGTAATGGTATTGAACACAATAAAACCAGTATCGATGGGTATCTTATCACCATCTTCTTCAACATATATTGTGTTGGTATGTCCCCCCACGTATGAATTCTGTTCATAGAACTCGATATCATAACGCTTGTGGAGAAAATGTCCGCATCCCATCCCAGCGATACCTGTTCCAATAATTGCAATTGATTCCATTATCTATTGTTTTAAAAAATTCAGATAATTAATTCTTAACAAGCTCATTTTCCCCCTGAAAAAACTCAGCTCTTTCTTCAATCGACAACGAAATTGATTGAGCATGGTGCTGAGGTTGTTTTTCAAACAAGTAATGACTCACCATCCATTCTGTTCCATTTTTATAACCAAACAATTCGGCGCAAGCCATAAAAAATACACGCCAGTACACCCACCATTTCACCGCCTGGTCTTTGCCGTATGTACTTTCAAACAAGGGCATGATTAACTCCTTATGCTCGTCCATCTTTGCCAACCATGCTTCGGAAGTCTTACTATAGTGCATTCCATTAACACGCCAGTGTTTTTCAACTCTAAAATGATCTGCGAAGTACAATAGCAAGTGATCACTCGGCATAATTCCGCCGGAGAAGAAGTATTTAGCCATCCAATCTGTATCGTTCTTCACTTCATACAGATAGCTCAGAGAATGATGCGTGAATATGTGAATGAACATCTTCCCATCGTCTCTCAAAAATCCTGAAAGCTTCTCGAGCAATGATTTGTAATTGCGCATGTGCTCAAACATTTCAACAGAAACAATGCGATCAAATTTTTCCGTTGTCCGGAATACATTCATGTCCGCCGTGACAATCGTTAGGTTTGTAATACCTCTCTCTTTTGCTTCACCGTCAATAAATAATTTCTGCGTGCTCGAATTTGATACTCCGGTAATTTTGCTCTTAGGATATTTCGCTGCCATGAACAATGACAACGATCCCCAGCCGCAACCACACTCCAGAATATCCTGCCCATTTCTTAACTCTGCGCGTTCACAGGTAAGGTTGAGCATATCATCTTCCGATTGATCGAATGACGTTACGCCTTCTTTCCAATAACCGGAACTGTATTTAAGATTCTTACCAAGTACCCATTGAAAAAACTGCGTAGGCACTTCATAATGTTGTTCGTTAGCAGCCTTTGTCTCAACAGCAATGGGACTCTGTTTCAACAGCGTAACAAAGTCCATGAACTTCTGCTGTTGCTTTTCCAGATCGCCCACCGTTTCCTCTTTAATGCGTTCAGCACAAATTCGTCTGATACCTTCGCGTATCAGGAAATCAGGAACCAGATTTTTTTCTAAGAGTGAGTTATACCACATGGGAGCAGGATTTGAGTAGGATTAAAAGATTAAAGGGATTGGAGCAGGATTAAAAGATTTAAAGATTAAACAGGATTAGATTAAAGTTGATTTAAAGATCATATTATTTAATAACTTCATTTATAGTGACTGAGCGCGCTTTGCCTACTGCTTTTTTGCCTATTGTCTATTTATTTTACCTACCGCATTTTGCCTATTGCCTATTTATTTTGCTTACTGTCAACTTTCTTCGGCATCGGAACAAACGCAGAAGTCGTTCTCTGATAATCAATAAAAATCTGACCCCGCGATTTCACCATCTGTTCTTCCGTGTATTTGATGCCGGTGACTTTTGTCAGGAAATAAAACATAGCCACCGGACAAATTATACTTATAAATCCCCATGCTGATCCAAGTGACATGATAAAGAAGGCAACCCATATCAACCATTCAAAAAAATAATTTGGATGACGTGAGTAGTACCAGAGTCCATGATCACAAACTTTGCCTTTATTGGACGGATCTTCCCTGAATTTATTAAGTTGATAATCGGCTGTGCTTTCTCCGACCACTGCAATCAACCATAGGCTGGCACCTGCTATCTCAAAATAATTCAAGTCGGGTGTCGTGTTTACCATTATCAAAGCGAATGGCAATGAAAGCACGAGCGCGAGAATGGTCTGAAAATAATAGAACCGGAGCATTAGAATATTTTGCTTTTCACCCCACTCCTTTCTCAACGCAGTGTAACGGACATCTTCGGGATGTCCCACGGTGCGTGCGTATAAGTGAAGGGCAAGACGAATTCCCCAAACGCCGACAACAGCAAGAAGCAATAGTTGCCTTGGCAGATAGCCATTGACAAGTATAAAATAGATTATGGCCAATAGAGGAAAACTTGCCGACCAGATAGTATCTACGATCGCAGCATTTTTTGTCTGCAACTGGAGAAGCCACGTGAGCGTGAATAAAACTAACAACGCCAGTCCACCAATAAGAAATAAAGGAATAATGTCGCTCATCTATTTGGACGATTTTGGCGTCAATATGTGTTGAATACCCTCACCATCTTTTAAAAAAAATAATTGAATCAACACATAACCAATCGTCCCGATACTTCCCAATGTGAAGAACAAAATGGCCCAAAGAATTTTAATGGCCCAATTGCGCTCACGGTATAAAACCCAAAGATAGATTACCAGTACATTTGCATAGAAATCCCACAGTGTAGCCCGCATCCAGGGGATAGAGCCAAGAAAGTCCCATTCCTTGAATAAACTGCTTTCCAGGCTTGTGGAAACCACCATATAGACCATGAACAGCCATACCGTACTAAGGAAAATCTTCAGAAAAGAGACCATGCCATTAAATTTTACTAAACTTACGAACCAACTATAGCAATCAGATTTTTCCGAAGCTTATGACCTTAAAACAACGAATTCTCAGTATAGTTTTGCTGGCCGCAGTAGCCGCCTGCCAGCCCTCAAAAGAAATAAAAACAACCGGATCGATCGAACGACTTGATCCGGGTCTTGATGCCATTATCTCGCCAGAAGCGAAAATTGAAATTATCGCCGATGGATTTGACTGGACAGAGGGTCCATTGTGGATAGACGATAAAAACATGTTGCTTTTTTCAGATATCCCTAAAAACTCAGTTTTCAAATGGACAGAAGAAAAAGGTACGGAATTATATTTGAATCCAGCAGGCTTTACGGGCACAAATACTAACAGCAAAGAACCAGGTTCGAACGGATTGCTTCTGGATCATGATGGAAATCTCATCCTTTGCCAGCATGGTGACCGTAGACTTGCAACGATGCTTGCACCAATCGATGCGCCGAAATCTGAATTCAAATCAATCGCCGATAAGTTTGATGGCAAACGGTTTAACAGTCCTAACGACGCCGTACTCTATGATAATGACTACTACTTAACCGACCCCCCGTACGGATTAGGAAACGGCACAGAAGATTCTACGAAGGAAATCCCTTTCCATGGAGTTTATCGCATCGCGGCAAATGGTACCGTTACACTTTTGGTTGACTCACTTACACGACCAAATGGAATTTCGTTTTCTCCGGATGGAAGTTATTTATTTGTGGCAAACTCTGATCCCGCTAAGGCAATCTGGTACCGATATACTGTAATCAAAGACGGGATGGGAAACGTCAGCTTAAGCAACGGTAAAATATTTTATGACGCCACATCCTTGACCGCCACCGAAAAAGGTTTACCGGATGGAATGAAGATAGATGCCAACGGGACCATTTTTGCATCCGGTCCGGGTGGGGTTTTTATTTTTAATCCTGAAGGTAAGTTGATTGGCAAAATAAAATTACCAGACGCACCTGCCTCCAACACTGCTTTGTCAGGTGATGGAAAGACGCTGTTTATAACGAATGACATGAATATGCTTAGGGTGAAACTGAGGAAATAATTATGAATTATGAATTATTAGAGTTCAGTGCATAATTTATAACTCATAATTGGTATTTCACTCTCGTTCTAAAGTCCATCTAACCAACTATCACTTGAATTTATTAATAGAAATTCTCGGCTGGACCGGCTCCGTATTAGTAATTGCTGCCTACGCCCTAAACAGCTATCAGAAAATAAAATCAGACTCGATTGTTTTTCAATTAATGAATTTATTCGGCGGGGCATTCCTGATTATCTATACACTTTATAAAGGGGCCTTTGCTTCTACCGTAATTAATATCGTATGGGTGGTCATAGCAGTCTCCGCCATCGTCCGGGCTTTGATCACACGAAAATCTACCTAGTGGAAACATCTCCTCAAAAAAATATTCGTATCCAGCAATGGGTGGTCGTGCTCGCCATTGTATTGTTTGCCATTAAGCTGACGACGTATTTTCTCACCACTTCGGTAGCAGTATTAACAGATGCACTTGAAAGCATTGTGAACATCATTGCCGGCGCGATGGGCCTGTATAGTCTTCATCTTTCCGCGAAGCCCCGCGATGACGATCATCCGTATGGTCATGGCAAAGTCGAATTCATAACATCCGCAATTGAAGGAACATTAATTCTGATTGCCGGGGTGATCATCATCGTTGAATCCACGGATAACTTTTTCTATCCAACAACCATTCATAAGCTGGATTACGGGATAATTCTTATTGCATTTACCGGGATCATCAATTTCGCCGTTGGAACAATATGCATCCGTGAGGGAAAGAAGACAAATTCAATTGTTATGGTGTCAAGCGGTAAGCATTTGCAATCGGATACATATTCAACGCTGGGAATTGTTGTGGGACTTATTTTAATAATAATCACTGACATTCTATGGCTCGACAGCGTAGTGGCAATCGTTTTTGCATTGGTAATACTCTATACCGGATATAAAATTATTCGCAGGTCATTGGCGGGGATAATGGATGAGGCAGACATCGAACTGCTGCGACCATTGGTGAATCTATTAAATAAAAATCGTCGGGCAAACTGGATCGATGTTCACAACGTTCGCATCATTAAGTTCGGACCTATACTGCACCTTGACGCCCATCTTACAGTTCCATGGTACCTCACTGTACGCGAGGCTCATGATGAGATCGAAGCGTTGCGAATCCTGGTGAGTCAGGAGTTCGGAGAAAGCCTGGAGCTCTTCATTCACTCAGATCCCTGCGAAGAATTTTCCTGCCCAATCTGCGATAAACCAGCGTGTAACGTTCGAAAACTTCCATTCAAAACGAAAAAAGAGTGGACGGTAGAAAATATTTCAACAAACGAAAAGCATCAATTACATTCGTGATCAACCCATAACCTCTCATACCCATGCGTCTCTTATTAATTCTATTATTCATCAGCTCTTTTGCTTTCGGACAAAAAACGACAACACTCGAGCAAAAAATCAAGGAATTCGATCTTTATGTTGAAAATGGCCGCAAGCAATGGGAAGTCCCTGGCCTTGCGGTAGCCGTAGTAAAAGATGGAAAAGTCATTTTCAAAAAAGGATATGGCGTAAGAGAGATCGGGAAAAACGATCCGGTCAATACTGAAACATTATTCGCGTGCGCTTCTACAACAAAAGCGATGACAGCAACCTGTATGGGAATTCTTGTGGATGAAGGGAAAGTAAAATGGGATGATCCTGTTAATAAGTACCTTCCCGAATACCAGCTTTATGATCCTTATGTGACACGCGAGCTTAGAATACGCGATCTATTTCTTCACAACAGCGGCGTTGGGAACGCTGATTTTGTATGGACAATCATGAACATACCAGTGAATGAGATCCTTTTAAAAATGCGCGATGTAAAACCAAGCTACTCTTTCCGCGCAGGCTTTATCTATCAAAACATTTTTTATATCGCGGCTGGAGAAGTGATACGAAAAATTACCGGCAAGCCCTGGGAAGTTTACATCCAGGAAAGAATATTTACACCTCTTAGTATGACACGCACAGCGCCGATGATGAAATACATCAAAGACGCCAATCAAACCAAACCGCATTTTAAAATTGAAGGAGTCATTAAAGTCATTCCCTATACAAACGATGAAACCGTTGGGCCTGCAGGCTCAGTATGGTCATCCATTGACGACATGAGCAAGTGGGCACAATGCATGCTTGACAGCAGCAAGTACCCCGGCGGACGTTTATTAAAAAAAGAAACGTGGAAAGAAATGTTCAAGCCCCAAACAATTGTGAGCGACAGCGAATTCTATCCCACATCTCAGATAACAAAACCCAACTGGAAAACGTATGGCATTGCCTGGTTCCAGCATGATTACAAAGGCAGGAAACTTAATTTCCATACAGGCAGTCTTTCAGGACTTACTGCGATCAACGCCCAGATCCAGGAAGACAATGTAGGCTTCTACATTTTCGAAAATTATGATCATGCCGAATTGCGTCATGCACTGATGTATAAAGCACTTGATCTGTTTGCCCTTGGCGGGAACCGCGACTGGAGTACTGAATTTTTAAAACTTTATACCGGACTCCGTGAGAAAGGTGAGAAAGCACAAAAAGATTTTGAGGCAAAGCGAGTTCTTAATACAAAACCTTCATTACCGTTGGCAGACTACGCTGGCAAATATTCAAGTCCATTATATGGTGATGCTGAAATCACCGTCTCCGGAGATAATCAACTCGCCATCAATATCAACAAATTTATATCGGCTCACGTCGACCATTGGAACTTTGATACGTTCCGTGGATGGTTTGATGATAAGGAGAATGGAAAAGGCAATGCGATGTTTTATCTGGGTGCAGATGGAAAGGTGAATAGGGTGAGTTTGGAGGGGATGGAGTTCACAAGATCCAAATGAAAAATGAAAGAATGAAAAATGAGGGAATGTGAATTGACTAGTTTAATGTGTACCGTTTTCATTTCTTCATTTTCGTTCTTGAAAAATTTTAATACCGAAGTTTTTCTCATGTTGGATCATCCTAAATTTGTTTTGAAACATTTGGCTTAAACTATATAAAAATGGTCCGTTAATTAACCGGACCATTTTTTAATTCTTTCATTCTCATTTCTAACCTATCTCAATCACCACATCATCCGTCAACGGATGCCCCACACACGTGAGCACATATCCCTCCGCGCGTTCTGATTGCGAGAGTCCCTCCTCTTCGTCCAGCTTTACTTTCCCCGAAAGGGCCTTGCCACGACAAGCAGTGCATAAACCGCTTTGACATGAATAAGGTAAATCAATACCAGCATCCAGCGCTGTCTCAAGAATAGCGCGGTTAGGTTGTACCAGAATTTTATATTCCTGTCCATCGTAACGGATCGTTACTTCATGGGCTTTGTTTTCAGATACAGCAGCTTCTTTCTTTTCTTCTTTGGCAATTGTACCCGTAACAAAGCTTTCTTTAAACACTTTATCCCTGGAAATTTTATGCTCCTCAAGTATCGACTCTACATTCTTCATCATTCCCTCCGGTCCACACATAAGATACGTCGACTTGTCAATGCCCCAGTTCGGAATTCGTTCAAATAATTTTACAAGCATGTCGTGGTTCAGCAACCCCGAATATCCCTGCCAGTTCATTGGCGCCTCATCCAGCACATGAATTATATGAAGACGGCCTTCATATTTTGTCTCAAGACTTGAAAGCTCGTCTTTAAAAATAACACTCTCTATATTCCTGTTGCAATAAATAAGAGACACAATACTATCCGGTTCCTGCGTAAGCAAGCTTTTAATGATCGACATCATCGGAGTAATCCCACTGCCACCGGCAAACAATATCAGGTGACGTTTTTTTTCTTTGCTAAATTCGGTTGTGAACTGGCCCATGGGCTCCATCACTTTTACCGTGGCACCAGCTTTTAGATTGTCCGGCAGCCAGTTTGACATCAACCCATTATCAACACGCTTAACAGAAACCGCGAGGTGCTCATCCACAAATGGAGAAGAACAAAGGGAATAAGCTCGCCTTACTTCTTTACCCTGAATAGTTACGATCAGCGTAAGAAACTGACCTGATTTATAGGCAATCTTTGCCGATGAAGGTTGTTCGAATACAATGGATATAGCATCCTTCGTTTCCTGAACGATATTCTTCACTTTGAGGTCATAGTAACGCGGGCCGCTATGCGTCTCCTCTTTTTTTTCAGATTTTTTAAACAGGCTGAAGGCCATCGTATTACAAAGTTTAAATCGAAATCAGGCGTAAAGCTACGAGCCAAATCCTATTCCCTCAAACTTTGCGTCAAATATTGAGCCAGTATGTAAATTTAAATACAAGAGAACGGCTCTTGCTGACAAGGTTTTCAGGTAAATAGTTTTCAGTATACACAACAAAAAAGTCGCTTGCTGGTTTATAGCGCCATTGAAACCGTGCGTTTAAATTGACATTATCAAGCAGCGTATTATATTGAACAAACGTAGTAAGGAAAATGTTACGCGTAAACGTGAGATCAAATCTCGGACTCACCACAAAAAGTTTTTCCTTCCCATAATTAGCAGGAAGCACCAGGTCATTATAATCAAACCTCACAGAAATGCTGCCATAAGGTTGATAGCGGAAATTTACCTCTCCATTAAAATTCAAATTATTGCCATTGTAAAATCCTCCCTTCGATGCCCCGAGAGTGTATTTGAGAAGTTTCCGCTGATCGGATTGATAATTAACTATCAACCGGTTCCAGTTATAACGTTCCCCCACTAGAAAATTAGTGAACTTCTCTTTATCAATGGGACTAAAGTCATTAGTGAGTTGCTGAAAAGTGTACGAGTACGAAGCATTGAGAACGGAAGTGTTCAGAAAATTAAAAGAATAACCACCGATAGCTGACTTGTCTGTCATCACACCGCTTGGAATTACCGCCGCCACCAAATCCAGGGTAGGCTTCATGTTTACGAGGATGCTGTTCTTTGGATAGATGGTTCCATAAACACTACCGTAGATATTTACTACACCTGGATACACGCCTTTACTCGGCACATACCCCGCCTCTGCATTGTAATTTTTTTGAATAAAAGTGCTGCCTCCAAAGAAGGAGTAATTTCTTTTTGTATGCTGGATCGATCCGCCGCCGCTTGCATTACTGTTAGTACTAAACGAATCAAATGATTGACTATAGTACGAACTCATGTACCAACTGTTGTCCTTGCTCCGTGTTTCAAGATCGACGGTAAGTACCCGATTGTAATCGTTTAATACCCGCGAAGAATCCGGACCATTGACTTTTTCCTTCCATAAGTCTTTGTTAAAGAACCGGGATGAATCTCCTGCTCCTATTCCGAGTGATTGTTTATTAACAAAAGAAAACTGGATGTTTGATTGTTTCCAGAAGTTACGCTGTATGGCGGCAACGGTAAAATTCTGACCAGGTAGCCCTAAGTTAAGCGCCTCTTTTGTCTGCATGTTTAATACACTGAGTCGCCATTTTTTTGTGAGCGACCCGCTGAGTCGTGCACCGTATAGAATGGGAACCTTCTGAAGATTACCCGCCGTGTCGCGTGCAAGACCTACTCTTCTTGAAAAGAAGGGCCGCGCCTCGGGATAGCCCATTCGGTCAAACAAGTCACTGTTCTCCAGAAAAAATTGCCGTCGCTCCGGAAACTGAAATTCGAAACGCGTAAGGTTAATAACCTGCCGATCTACTTCTACCTGGGAGAAATCAGGATTGACCGTCAAGTCAAGATTGAGAGATTGCGTTACTCCTACCTTCGCATCAAATCCTGCCTGCAATTCATTTGAATTGGTAGTTGGAACAGTAGTCTTATCCGTTGCCGTTCCTCCGGCAACATAAGGAATCAATGAAATATTTGTGGTGTGATGCGGCGATGGATCAATCCATTTCAACTTTCCGGAATAGGCAAAAGAAGCCGGTATAAATTGAATCGGTGTCGCAATCCAACTGGAAGTATGATTCCGCTTCAGATCGGAACGCAGAAATGTAATATTCCATTCAGATGCCCCTCCCTTGAACCTGAAACTCTTAAAAGGTATCATTAGCTCCGCCACCCATCGATCATCCGACTTGATAACTTTAACATACCATTTATTATCCCACGTTGAGTTATAACTTCCATCTTCTGCTCCGGCACTTGATATAATTCCTTCGGATTGCACACCATAAGGTGTTGTCTGAAAATAAAATCCGTTGATACCATCATTATACGTGCCCATATAAACACCGATATTATCATTAGAACCATAGTCAAAATCTCTTCGGAGAGATTGAACAATGGCAGGGGTGTTGTCATCAAAACAAACAAATGATACATACAGGGCGTGATCGTCAAATGTCAGGCGGGCCTCCGTTTGAAATGGTGCAGCGGCAGTGTCAACAGGGTAATTAAGAAAGAAGTTGGTGGCAACATAAGCATCTTTCCAGTCCTGCTCGTCCAGCTTACCGTCCAATACCATTGGACCTTTTGCCTTTTGGATAGGTAATTCAGTTCCAGGTAAATTTTTCTTTTGGGAAAAAACCAATGAACTGCCAAAAACGAATAAAATGATACTTAATATCCTATAAAGTAGCCGCATTAACGAGGTGTTGGTAGTTCCCTTTGTGAAGGGACCTCAAAACTAATTCTTTCGATTGTATTCTCCTTAACTTCAGGATGAGCGGAAACGTTAATGATTCGTTAAAATGATTTATTTTAGCAGCTTAATAAGTATCCCGTGCAACTGAACTCCCTCACGGCCATCTCCCCTATTGACGGCCGTTATTTTCAATCTACTTCGTCACTATCATCCTATTTTTCGGAATATGCGTTGATGCGCTACAGAGTACGCACGGAAGTAGAATATTTTATCGCTTTATGTGAGTGGCCATTGCCTGAGTTAAAGGCCTTTCCAAAAGATAAATTTTCCCTGCTCCGTTCATTCTATCAGCAATTTGATGAGACAGCAGCGGAGAAAATAAAATCGACAGAGAAGATCACCAATCACGACGTAAAAGCCGTAGA
Source organism: Cyclobacteriaceae bacterium (assembly GCA_025363495.1). Lineage (GTDB taxonomy): Bacteria > Bacteroidota > Bacteroidia > Cytophagales > Cyclobacteriaceae > ELB16-189. Next base: position 18,832 of record JANYDR010000382.1, read on the forward strand.
ATATTTTCTGAAAGAGAAATTTGATCAAAACGGACTTTCAGAGCACAAAGAGTTCATTCACTTCGGACTCACCTCACAAGACATTAACAATACCGCTACTCCTCTATTATTAAAAGAGTTTCTGGAGAATGAGTTTTTACCAAAGTTGAATGGTGTTGTAAAACGGATTGATGAACAGGCAAGTCAATGGAAAGATATTTCTATGCTTGCGCGAACACACGGACAACCGGCTTCCCCTACGCGGCTAGGGAAAGA
>JANYDR010000440.1 GCA_025363495.1 Cyclobacteriaceae bacterium
GAGGAGAAGAAGGATGAGTCTAAATAGTCACGGGTTACCGGTTACCGGAAACAGGTTTCCGGTAACTGTACTACTCTTTGATTACCTTTGACTCATGATAAAACATCCCTGGCATGAGGCCCCTGTTGGGCGCAAAGTCCCTGAATTCGTTAATGGCATAATTGAAATTTCAACCGGCATGCGTGCCAAGTACGAGGTTGATAAAGAAACCGGATTGCTTAAGCTTGACCGTGTTTTATACTCGTCTGTTTATTATCCTGCCAATTACGGATTTATACCGCAAACCCTTGGGGAAGATATGGATCCATTGGATATCATGATCCTCTCACTGGTCCCGATTCAACCGTTATGCCTGGTTCCTTCCCGCGTAATCGGTGTGATGTTAATGGTTGATCAGGGGCTCGCTGATGAAAAAATTATTGCCGTTGCCGAACAAGACGCCAGTGTTGGTCACTTGAATGATGTAAGCGAATTACCGCGACACTTTACACTTGAATTGAAAGAGTTCTTTGAGAGCTATAAGAAACTTGAAAATAAAGTTGTTACGGTGCCCGACTTTCAGGGAAAGGAAACTGCGATGAATATCATTGAAAAATCAATGATCTATTACAAACAGGAAATCAAATATCCGTAGCCTGATTGATGGAGGAGAAGCGATCATTTCTGATTATTCAGACAGCATTTATTGGTGATGTTGTTCTTGCCACAGCCCTGATCGAATCCCTCAATCACAAATTTCCAGGATCCCGTATTGACTTTGTTGTAAGAAAAGGAAATGAGGGTTTGCTGGAGAATCACCCGATCCTGACAGAACTCATCGTTTTCGATAAGAAGAATAAATTCAGGAATCTAATAAGTATTATAAAGAAGATAAGGAGCAATCATTACGATTACCTAGTCAATGTTCAGCGGTTTGCCACAACGGGTTTGATAACCGCATTATCGGGGGCTGCCACCACTGTAGGCTTTGATAAGAATCCCCTTTCATTTCTATTCTCTAAAAAGGTGCGTCATCAACAAGAGGGGCTTCATGAAGTAGAGCGCAATAATAAACTGATTGAATTTCTGGTAGGCAAGGAGCGGAGTAAGCCAAGATTATATCCTTCTATAGCTCAACGTGAAAAAGTAAGGCCTTATAAACTGCAACCTTACATTACAATATCACCTGCTTCTGTTTGGTTTACAAAGCAATTTCCTCCTGAAAAATGGATTGAGTTTTTGTCGGTTGTGCCGGATAATCTGAATGTCTTTTTACTGGGCGCACCGGGTGATCGGGAACTCTGTCAAAATATCGTTAAGGGAATAAGTCCAAAAAAAGTTACAATCCTGGCAGGAGAATTGTCATTGCTTGAATCGGCGGCGTTGATGAAAGATGCTGAGATGAATTATGTAAATGATTCCGCCCCGATGCATTTGGCGTCAGCGTTGAATGCGCCTGTATCGGCGATCTATTGCTCAACCGTTCCGGCGTTTGGTTTCGGACCTTTATCCGACAAATCATTTATCATTGAAACAATCGAAGAACTTGATTGCAAGCCGTGCGGGCTTCATGGTCACCACGAATGTCCGCAAGGACATTTTAAATGCGCGCTGACTATTGACAAACAACAATTGTTGGCGACGGTTGCACGAGTAGAGCCGACGGTGTGATAATCTCATAGCCTATGACCTATGCACGTATGTTTTTGGAGATATACATCTTTTCAACTTAAGCTCATAAATTGCGTGGCGAAAATTCGAAGTTCTATTTTAAATTTTCTGGCCACGCTATCGGATACTAGCCGCTTTTACCCAAGGCTAAAAGCCTTGGGCTGGAAAAACGCCTGCCCTTCAGGCCTTTAATGCACTTTAGCTTTCTCTAATACATTTTACTCATGTTAGAATACGCTGACGAATCAATCTTTGAGTTTGCCATTTCGATTATTACTAAGGTCAAACATGTATTACGGCCTGAAAGGTCGATGTTTAATAGGCAGGCGCTTCGCGTGGTAAGCAATGATAAGCGTGTATTAGCGTGCAACACACAACCAGCCAAATGAATATGCGCATTGTAGGCAGCGGTACACTACCTAAGTCATAATGGTTTTGCAAATCCGGGCCAACTCACTCGATGCAAATGACTTCAGCGAATGCAGATCAGGACTAACTTGGATTTTGTATACTTTCAAAATGACATGAAGAAGTCTTAAAAGATTCGGGGAAAATTCCTTTCTATTTAATTCGCACTGGCACGCGCTAAAAAAGCGCCGCGCCATAGTTCATCAACAAACTCGCGTCATAATTGGGTCGTTTGGATATTTGCTCGACTGAAGATTGTCGCTATTTGCCTTGAACCAATTCCAAAAATTATTTATGTCGTCTGTATTAATCATGGTAAAATCTGTCCGATAAAAAATGGTGCATAACGGCTATGTATAAGTCGTAGCAGGCACTGGAGGGCTTGCTAATGCGAAGCATGGCAAGACCGACTACTGCGAACTGTCCTACGACAAATACTCTGAATGAAAGATAAAGCTAAAACTTACAATACCTGCCCGCTATGACTTATACATTTTTGTTGGCGGGCGTATCTTAAAGTCTTCTCAATATGTCAGCCGGAACCAATCGTTTGGTTAATTTACTTTCCTCCTTTGTTGAATCTAACTCCAAAAAGGTCCAGTTGCTTTCCTTCGACTTCATAAAAATAAGATCCTTAACTTGATTAATAATATAGAGACGCTCGGTGGAGTCGTATTTAATATTTTCCATTCCGTAAATGTTACTTAGATACTTAACAGCAGCAGGGTTAAGTGTGTCCCTGTTGCTATAATTGACAACTATCGACTTGTAACGAATCTTTCGAAAAATTGAGTCTCTTTTAAAGAGCACGGGTCCTCGCCTGATAAACTCATATTGCTGAATCCTTGTTTGACCAATGGTTTGTTCCGCTTCCTTGAGGTACTCAATAACCTGTTCTCGAGAGACTTTCTCAAAGGTTTGTGAAGGGATGTATTTCAAAGACTCCTCATATTGACTGTTGTTAACAGCCGTCACGAAAGCTTTAAAGGTATCGTCAAATGTCTTGTCACTCGTATCTATCGACGAACAGCCACTGACTAAAAGGAAAAGTGTTGGAATAATTCTCTTCATGGATTGTTTGGTATGCCCGCCAACCTCAGAATATAAGCCATTTATGGCCCACATATCTTTATCGTACGGAAGTTAAACTCTCATTCAATAGCATCCAAAGGGTCTCAAATGCCGGCCTGTTTGTTCAGCTAGTTCTTATGAATCAAAACCTCATCAAATGCTGATAAACCTTATGCATCGGCAATCCCATCACCGTAAAATATGATCCGTCTATCTTTTCAATGCCAATCATACCCAGCCAATCCTGTGCGCCGTACGCACCGGCCTTGTCAAACGGCTTAAAGTTGTCAACGTAATATTCAATTTCCTCTAAGCTGAGTTTTGAGAATGTTACCTCGGTTCGGTCATCGAACAAATCCATTTTCTCTTTGGAAAGAAGACAAACCGCTGTAATGACAGTATGCGTGTTGCCGGATAGTTCAGTCAGCATTGCAATGGCTTCTTTGCGATCGGCAGGTTTATTCAGGATCTTATTATTGATGATGACTACAGTATCCGAAGCAATTACAATTTCATCTTTCAGCTTGTCTTTGAACGTCGTCGCCTTCTTTGACGCGAGGAAAGAGGGCACTTTTTCAACTGGCATTGTATCGGGAAAACTTTCGTCGCTATCAGGTTTTTCAATCCTGAATTGAAAGCCTGCTTCTTTCATTAAAAATTGTCGTCGTGGAGAAGTAGAAGCCAGGATTAATGGACGTTTAAATTCCATAGTCAGAAAGGAGAGTACGATGGAGTTTTAAATTCATCTTCGCGAATCGAACCAAAGAGAAAACCACAAATTACTTTTGGATAGAAGTAAGTTGATTTCTGCGGCATAGTATGACCGCTTGCGCAAACTCGCTTCACGTCTTCAATTGAAACTTCCTGTGTGATGATTGCCATTTGAGCTTCTTTACGCATCACGCGGGAAAGGCAATCGGAAAAACTTCTGTCGAAGTCAAGATTTTCTGATTTGCGTTGGTCCTTGCCCGGAATTCCAAGGGCTTTTTCTATGATGAAATAATGCATGACGGTAAGATCAAGCTTTTTGATCTCATCCGGGAAAGGCCAGTTAAAATCAAAGAAGGCTTCTGGTTGCAATCTGATTTTATAAGCATTCTCTCCAAAGAGCAATCCAAACGTCCAGGGTTTACCATGTATTATTTCGTAAATTGATTCAGGATCTTCCACGGGTTTAATAGAAAAATAAAGGGCAAGTTTTCTTAGTACTTTTTCCTCCGTGAAATCAGGCAGGTTCTTTATTATCCTGTGCGTGGGTAGTATTCTCAAATCATCTGACTCGGTGTTTGATAAAAACATTAAATGAAAATGATAGCCTTCATTTCCGGTGTCATTTTTGTTCTCAAGGATCTTTTTGTGCTTGAGAATCAAGGAACTTTCATAGCGATGATGTCCGTCCGCCAGGATTATTTTTTTGTTTTTTAGATTGTGAATTATTTTTTTAATGATAGCGGCATCCTGGATGATAGCAAGCACATCACGAACACCTTGATAATCTTCTGATTCATATATTGGATTTGTTATCGCGTCATCCATATAGGATTCCATCTCAAAAGTTGGATCGGTATAAAGTCCATGAGTCGGGCTCGCGTGAAGCAAGGTCTTCTCCAGCAATTCTTCACGGTCGTTCACTGCTTTTGGAATGGTGTTCTCGTGCCGGAGTATTACATTATCACTCCAATCATACGCTCTGATGTTGCAGATAATTCCCTTTCTGCAAAATTCTTTTGATGAACCTGCGAATTTGAAATACTGATAATAAACATAAATGCCTGGAAGGGGATCCTGAATCAGTATACCTTCTTCTTTCCATCGTTCCAGGGTTTTCGCACCACGATCGGCAGGATGGGGTTCAAGAGGAACTGAAATGTGAATGCTGTTATTAGGATTTTTATAAAGAGCATGTCGCTGCTTATCGGAGACAACGTCAAAAAGAGGCGAGGTCAATGCTTCTATATTGGTCCCCAGCTTACGATTGTATCTCCAGGCACGAAGGGGTTTTATTTCGGCCATAGGGGAAGTTGAAAGCTGAAAGTTGAAAGCTGAAAGCTAGAGTAGGGTTGATTTACTGGTTGAGGCTCTATAGAAAGAGGCTGTTGAGTCGAAATCTTTGGTGCTGTTACAAAATTCAATTTTATCATAGGAGATTAAAGCCTGTTTGGATTTATTTTCGATTTGCCTTCCAGCGACTGATAGTTTCTGTCGGCGCGGATAGATTTTTGTCCTGTAACGAGGGAACCGATTCTTCAAATACTTTCGAAGCAAGTGTGGCAGCAAGTCCTTCCACATCCGGATCATTGTCTGCTTTATTCAGGACTGACGGCTTAAAATATTGTTCCACAAACTTCGTATCAAAATTCCCGGAACGAAAGGCATCATGTTGCATCACAAACTTGCAGAAGCCTAGGGTTGTTTCTACGCCCGTGATTTCATACTCATCAATTGCGCGAATGGTTTTTTCAATCGCGGCTTCGCGTGTTTCTGCATGGCAGATCATCTTGGCAATCATAGGATCATAATAAAAAGGAATTGACATTCCCTCCTCAAATCCATCGTCAACCCGAATGCCGTGTCCCTGCGGACGGCGATAGGTTTTTAAGGTGCCAATGTCTGGCAGGAAATTGTTTGCCGGATCTTCTGCATATACACGTACTTCAACGGCGTGGCCATTGATTTTAAGATCTTCCTGCTTAAATGGTATTTTTTCTCCTTCGGCTACTTTGATTTGAAGTTTTACCAGATCAAGTCCCGTGATCTGCTCGGTAACCGGGTGCTCAACCTGCAGGCGCGTGTTCATCTCAAGAAAATAGAAATTCAGATTCTCATCGAGTATGAATTCTACTGTTCCGGCATTGTAATATCCACATGACTTTGCGGCGTTGACTGCAGCTTCGCCCATCTTAGCTCGTAATGCAGGAGTAAGAACAGATGATGGAGCTTCCTCTACTACTTTCTGATGTCTGCGCTGAATGGAGCACTCACGTTCAAAGAAATGAACTACATTTCCATGCTGATCACCAAAAATCTGGAACTCAATATGCCTTGGTTTGGTAACATATTTTTCAATGAAGACAGATCCATCGCCAAAAGAGGAAATTGCTTCGCTGATGGCGCGCTCCATTTGTTCATTAAACTCTTCTTCATTGTTTACAACCCGCATGCCCTTCCCGCCGCCACCGGCACTGGCTTTGATGAGTATTGGATAGCCGATTTCTTTTGAAATCTTTTTTGCTTTTGGAATGTCACTGATTGGTTCAGCCGTACCCGGAACCAGAGGTACATTAAACTTAGCGGCTGCATTTTTGGCCGAAAGCTTATTCCCCATTATTTCAATGGCGTTGGGAGGTGGTCCAACAAAGATCAGACCTGCTTTGATTACTTCAGCTGCAAAGTCTTCATTCTCTGAAAGGAAACCATAACCGGGGTGGATCGCGTCGGC
>JANYDR010000441.1 GCA_025363495.1 Cyclobacteriaceae bacterium
CTGAGGGCTTTGCCAAAGAATGTGCCATTGTCACTCATTATCGTTTGAAAACAGACCCAAACAATAAAGGAAAACTTATTGTCGATCCCGATGCAAAACTGGAAGAGGAACTCGTAGTGCGTCCAACAAGTGAAGCCATTATCTGGAGCACGTATAAAAAATGGATACAGTCCTATCGCGATCTTCCAATTTTAATTAACCAATGGGCAAACGTTGTTCGTTGGGAAATGCGTACGCGACTTTTTTTAAGAACGGCAGAGTTTTTATGGCAGGAAGGACATACGGCACATGCAACATCGGGTGAGGCAGTAATAGAAACACGTCAGATGCTGGATGTCTACGCGGATTTTGTGGAGAACTTCATGGCGGTGCCGGTGATTAAAGGAAAGAAAAGTGAAGGAGAGAAATTTCCGGGAGCGGTTGATACGTATTGCATTGAGGCACTTATGCAGGATGGCAAAGCATTACAGGCAGGCACTTCGCATTTCCTGGGACAGAATTTTGCGAAAGCGTTCGATGTTAAGTACTCCAATAAAGAAGGCAAGCTGGAACACGTGTGGGGAACTTCATGGGGAGTAAGTACACGTTTGATCGGCGGACTTATTATGGCACATTCCGATGACGAAGGTCTTATCCTGCCTCCAAAGTTAGCTCCTATACACGTAGTGATTGTTCCGATTTTCAGAAGCGACGAGGAGTTAAGTAAAATTTCGGATGCGGTGAAGCCACTTGTCAAGGATTTACAACATATCGGATTGTCAGTAAAGTTTGACAATCGTGATACTCAAAAACCTGGATTTAAGTTTGCGGAATATGAAATGAAAGGTGTTCCTGTTCGTATAGCTATTGGCCCACGTGATTTGGAAAATGGTACCGTGGAAGTTGCGAGAAGAGACACGAAAGAAAAGCAAGTCATAAAGACCGTGCATGTAGTCACAGAAATTCCTAAGCTTCTGGAAGACATCCAGAAGAATATGTATGAGCGGGCATTGAAATTCCGAACCGAGAGAACATCCTCTGTTGATACTCTTGATGAATTCAAAAATGTATTGGATGGAAAAGGCGGATTCATCCTGGCACATTGGGATGGAACGCCGGAGACAGAAGCCAGGATTAAGGATGAAACGAAGGCTACTATCAGGTGCATTCCGTTAGATTCAAAAGAAGAGGATGGAAATTGCATTTATTCTGGAAAGCCTTCAAAACAAAGGGTGCTTTTTGCAAGGGCGTATTAGATTAGGTCATTTGACTCTTATTTTATTGTGGCCACTTGTCTGGCGTAATCGCTAATTTTGATTTTTATGGTTGACTGGCTTACCATCTTATCATTGATTTTATTCGGGATTGCCTTATTGGTGATTGAAATTATAGTCGTGCCCGGTACAACAGTGGTGGGCGTGGCGGGATTTGCACTCATGTTAATCGGTGTGATATTGAGCTTTCGGTATTTTGGTGGCACCGTTGGATGGACTACTGCGTCAGTTACTGCGGTAAGCACAGCAATTATTCTCTATTTTTGTTTTAAGTCCGATGTGTGGAGTCGCTTTGCGTCAAAGGCGACTATTGATAGCAGGGTAAATGAGGGTGAAATGAGTGATCTGTCAGTAGGTACAGAGGGGGTTGCTATTTCTGCATTACGCCCTATTGGAAAAGCAGAGCTGAAAGGCAGAGTTTATGAAGTCAGGACGTTGGGCAATTATTTAGAAAGTGGTAGAGGAATCAGGGTCATAGAGATTCTTTCTCATCAAATTACAGTCGAGCAAATAAATTAAATTATGGATATCGTTCTATTAGTAACCGTATTGGGAGGATTTATTCTCTTTTTCATTCTTATGTATTATGTGCCCGTCGGGCTTTGGTTTACAGCCATTATTTCAGGTGTTAAGGTTTCAATATTCGACCTGATACTGATGAGGATACGCAAAGTTCCGCCGAGTATTATTATCAATTCGTCTATTACCGCTACGAAGGCTGGCCTTAAGTTGACGACGAGTGAGTTGGAAACACATTACATGGCAGGAGGTAATGTTCCCAATGTTATCCGTGCATTAATATCTGCAGAAAAAGCAAATATTACGTTGACTTTTAAGCAAGCTACCGCCATTAATCTTGCAGGGCGTGATGTTTTCGAAGCAGTTCAGATATCGGTTAATCCTAAAGTAATCACAACTCCTAAAGTTGCAGCGGTTGCTGCTGACGGTATTCAGTTAATAGCGGTTGCCCGTGTGACGGTGCGTGCAAGCATTGCTCAGTTGGTGGGTGGCGCAGGTGAGGATACAATTCTGGCCAGAGTTGGTGAAGGGATTGTTACTTCAATCGGGCAGGCGCAATCACATAAGGAAGTGCTTGCCAATCCGGATAAAATTTCAAAATTGGTATTATCCCGGGGTTTGGATGCAGGAACAGCATTTGAAATATTATCCATTGATATTGCCGATGTAGATGTTGGTGCAAACATTGGTGCAAAACTTCAAACAGATCAGGCTGCTGCGGATTTGAAGGTTGCTGAAGCGCGCGCCGAAGAACGTCGTGCGATGGCGGTGGCCCTTGAACAGGAAATGATTGCGAAAGCTCAGGAGGCACGTGCGAATGTGATTCAAGCTGAAGCAGAAATTCCGAAGGCAATTGCTCAAGCGTTTATAAATGGTAATCTTGGTGTGATGGATTATTATAAAATGCAGAATGTTCAGGCCGATACAGAGATGAGACAATCAATATCAGGATCTGGTAAGTCGGGACAATCACCGAATACACCGAATAAATAATTGCTTTTTTGAAATGACATAATTTGGCGTAAGATTGATTGAATGGACAGAGCGTGGTATCAAAAGTATTATGAATTTGAAAAAAATCATTGGTGGTTCAAGGCCCGGGAAGAGATTCTCAAAGATTATATTCGTATTAATTGTAAAACGAACCAGAGACGAAAGATTCTGAATGTAGGCGCCGCCACGGGTGGTTCAATTGGCTGGCTTTCAGAGCTTGGAGAAATAACTTCTCTTGAATTTGATAAAGAATCTGTTTCGTTTGTTAAAGAACATCTCAAGGCTGAAATTGTTGAAGGATCTATATTGGAGCTGCCGTTCCCGGAAAACTCTTTCGATCTTGTTTGCGCCTTTGACGTCGTTGAGCATGTCGAAAATGATAAATTGGCGGTGGAGGAACTTGCAAGGGTTTGCAGAGCAAATGGCAACGTACTGATTACCGTACCAGCTCACATGAAGCTTTGGAGCCAGCATGACGTAATAAACCATCACTTCCGCAGGTATACAACTGACGCATTATCAGAATTATTGAATGCGCTCCCTTCTGGTAAAATGCAGTTTATAACCTATTTTAACTATTACTTTTATTTTCCCATTGTTGTGCTCAGGAAAATGAACAATCTATTGTCGAATTTGATGTCTGGCACAAAATTGAAATCGGATTTTGAAAAATTCCGGCCAGGTTTCCTTAATGGAATTTTGTTTAAAATCATGGCGAGTGAAAAAAAACGAATATCCTCCGGTAGAGTTTATAATGAAGGTGTCTCAATTCTAGCGCATTGGATAAAAAATTAGATCCAAAATTATGCTGACGAAAATTAATAAGGTCTATTCTGACAAGTCAGCTACTATAAACCTATTTATTGTAATTCTTTCCCTGCTTGTGCTTTATCAATACAGGTATGGATTAGGCATGCTTATTCCAACGAATGATGCTTGGCTGATGAAGCATGACTGGGCTACCCATTATTTGGGATGGTTTTTTTATCGGAATGAGCCTTGGGGGTTTCCAATCGGAGACATCTCAAATTATCTATATCCTGTAGGTACGAATGTTGGCTTTACAGATTCTATTCCGTTAGCATCTATTTTTTTTAAAATTTTCTCCCCTGTACTTCCTGATGAATTTCAGTTCATAGGCATGTGGCTTTTTATGTGTCATGTACTACTCGCCTATTCTCTGATAAAATTATTTGAACTCTTTTCAGTAAAAGGAATGATCCAGCTCATTGGGGCATTGATTATTGTTTTTAATCCCGTATTACTTCATCGCTCTATTCACCCTGCCCTGTGCTCTCATTGGTTGATCATTGGAAGTATCTGGGTTTATTTCCTTGATCCTAAGAAATATACGCCGTTGCGACTGCTAACCTATCAAGGGATTTTTTTTATAGTTGGAGGATTGATCAATCCTTATTTCTCTATAATAGGTGCTGGATTTTTTGCGGCAACGGCATGGCGTATTTGGCAATTTGATAAGACGCTATCATTTGGAAAAACAGTGTTTGCTGGAGCAATTGCTTTTATAACACTTGTTGTTTCATGGTATATCGTTGGATTCTTCTCATTTAATAATCCCGCCGACCTTGGCGTGAGTGGTGCCTATGGTTTATATGCTTTTAATCTCAATTCTCTCTACAATTCCGGCGGATGGTCGAGCTTTTTTTCAGGTTTTCCAATGGTTAGCTGGCACCAGTATGAAAGTTTTATGTACCTGGGGGTGGGCATGATTGTTCTTATTCCAGGGATTTTATTTTTCGAGACAATAAAATTTATCAGAAGCAAAATAAGTAGTGAGACCAAAACAAGTAAGAATCGATGACATGAATCCGGGTTTCGA
>JANYDR010000474.1 GCA_025363495.1 Cyclobacteriaceae bacterium
TACATACCCATCGAAAGAAAGTTGTCGTTAAAGAGCTGCCTCTAAATAAAAAGCATAAAACCCCTGAACAACTGGAATCATATGAAAAGAAGCGTGACTTTAAAAAGACAAGCGAACCAACAGCAAATATTATCGATGGCGGTGGAAGCAATTTTGTGGTTCACAGGCATCACGCGTCGCATTTGCATTACGATTTGCGACTGGAGCAAGATGGCGTGCTGAAATCATGGGCAATTCCACGGGGATTGCCGCCACACCCTGGAGTGAAGCGTCTTGCAGTTCAGACAGAAGATCATCCAATGAAGTATCTGACATTTAATGGAGCAATTCCAAAGGGTCAGTATGGGGGTGGTGATATGTGGATCTATGCCCTCGGAAAATATCAAATCACTAAAGAGAAGAAAGATGGATTCTATTTCCGGCTGAGCAGCAAGGAAGTAAGTGGCGAGTACCGGATATATAATATTAAGAACAAGGAATTTTTACTGGAGCGCATTGATACTCCACAAATTAATTATCTAAGCGACATCATTGAACCTATGTTGTCGGATATCGTGGAGACAGTTCCAAAGAACAAGGACTTTATCTATGAAGTAAAGTGGGATGGGATCAGGGCTATGATCTCAGTAGAGGAGGGGCAAATCCGTATCCGCAGCCGGAATCATAATGATATCACGAAACAGTTTCCTGAATTGCTGGTATCAGATAAGGCATTCCGCGTGAACGGCGCCCTGTTCGATGCAGAAATTGTGTGCCTCGATAAAAGCGGTAAACCCGAATTTAAGAAGGTGATCAATCGACTTATGAGCGCTGGCGAAACGAATGTTCAGAAGCTAAGTAAAAGCAACCCCGTCTTCTGTTATATTTTTGACTGCCTTTATATGGACGGGAGAGCGCTTATCAATGAACCGTTACTCAAGCGAAAGGAATGGTTAAAGGATGCTATTAAAAGTGATACGCCCTATCGTGTCAGTGAATTCATGGAAGATGGAGATTCTCTTTTTGCAGCAGCGCGGGAGCACTCACTGGAGGGAATCATGGCCAAGAGGAAAGATGGTAAGTATTCACCCGGCAGGAGGAGTGATCAGTGGCTGAAGATCAAAGTGCGGCAAACTGCTGAATGTTTTATAGTAGGATACACACCCGGCAAAGGAAATCGGGATCAGACGTTTGGAGCTTTGCAAATTGCCGAGAAAGTGAATGATGAACTTCATTATCGTGGTAAAGTGGGGACCGGATTTGATGATGAAATGATAAAAGAAATATTAAAGCATCTTAAAGAGCAAAAAGTTGTAAAGAAACTATCTCTCAAGGGTGGAACCATTGTTGATGAGAAAGTCACTGTATGGCTTGAGCCAGCGCTTATCGCTGAGATTAATTATTCGAAGCTTACGCCGGATAAGATGTTTCGGGAACCGGTTTTTCTAAGATTGAGACCTGATCTTCAATGATGCCAAAACTCAATGATTCTGCAACTAGTAAGATCTACTTTTTACCGAGCAATTTCAGGTTAATAAATTTCTATCTTTTCGGAACCGATGATCGTGAAATGCCGTTAAGAAACGGCACTGTTTTGATGGGTATCAATAGAGTATTTGCTGATGCCGTTGGTCGCAAGGCGAGTGATCATTCATCGCGCAAAAACGTCCACAAAAAGCCGATGGAAGCGATTTTATATCGATAAATCATCGATTTCATAGCAAGAAAGCAGAAGCGTAATGGGTCAGACGGGACAGTCACGGGACAGATACGGGAAAGGCAAGCCGGTAATTACGAGGTCATCCATAACCTGTTGAGTTGGCAAACTTGATTTCTTCCCATGGTAATTTACTGAGTCACAGTTCCGCTCGTCCCAAAGAATTTTCCTCCATTAATGTAAGGTGAATCAGCTGTGGTATGGTAATGATAGATGCCATTTGGATAATCTGCGGTGACGGCTGTGTGCCCGTGATACGTATCCAGGTCGGTGCTTGAAAGTGTTTTACCGTTTTCCTGAGGTCCGTATACCGGAAATCCATCAAGCAGAAAGCCTATCAATGAACTCTTGCTGCTGGTGGAAGTGATGTAGAGTGGTTCTACATGATAATGGTATTGTCCTGTTTGCTGTGGGTGCCCATTGTATTGATCAAACGAATTTATTTCACCGGCAAGAGGCTGGTTCGGTCCGGCGTATTGATTGAAAAGAGGAACTCCATTGATTGAAATACCCATTGGTCCAAGGGACGTGGCAACTTTTGAGCTTGCCTCTTTGGGATTGAGGGGAATCTTAAAAGTAAGGCTTTGTTCTGTTATTGAATTTGGGTTGATGGCAAAACTAGCGTTGGTGCCGTTATACGCTTCGTAGCGACTATCCGTCTTGCTGAAGTAAGGACTTTTATGGTTTGGTATTGCATTGCTTTTTAGAACGATGTTATCGCCATCAACATAAACCGTTACGGATGATGAGAATTTTGTAGAGAATACTGTTGGCAAAGTGGTATTGGTGGAGGTAGTTGTCGCCGGGGCAGGATCATCTTTCTTGCATGAAAAAGAAACAACAAATAGAAGTGCACAAATAAGCATTCCGGATTTCATATAATTATTTATTTGGATGATTGATAAATTCCCTGTTCGTCTTTTAATGAATAGCAAAGTCTGCTATTAGTCAAGCCGTATTTTTTTCCATTGCGGACAATAAAGTTGATATAGGTTTTTCCATTATCACGCCACCCGATGGCACTTACTTCATTGCCATGATCATACTCAAACAGGTGAAGCATCTTTCCATTTTCATACCATTCCTTGAAAGAACCGTTGTACAGCCCATTCGCAAATTGGTATTCAAAGCGAATGTTTCCATTTGGCCACCAGCCAACATGCAGCCCTTCTTTTTCTCCTTCTTTATAAAAGCGCATTGATTCTTTTTGTCCTCCCTGATACCAACTGCTGACCTTACCATCCAGCAGACCGTTTTTGTAATGAGACTGGCGTCTGATCTGTCTGGATGCATAACGTTCAACTACGATGCCTTCCATTGGTTGATGTTTGTAAAGCAGATACTTTCCGTCCTGCTTCAATTCCAGGCTTTCCAGATTCATGGGAATAAATTTTTCATGTATTGAACTTGAGCAATTCAGGAGGCAAACGAACGATAGAAGTAAGGCGGTTTTATGAATTCTCATTTCTTACTTCGTTTTTTAAAACCTTGATGTCCTCAATCAATCGTTCGATCTCTGCAGGATTGGTG
>JANYDR010000514.1 GCA_025363495.1 Cyclobacteriaceae bacterium
GTGAGGGAAGAAACTTTACGCTTGAAATGGTACAGCGAGCTGTTGATATGATATTGGCTGGCGCAAAATTTATTACTACCAACCGTGATCCTTCACCAAAGAAGAAGGGATGGGCCAATTTAGGTATTGCTGCAACTACTGCAATGATCGAAGAAGCAACAGGCATCAAAGCGTTTGTAATCGGAAAACCCAGTCCGGTAATGATGCGCTATGCCAGGAAGTCGTTGGATCTTGAAGCTGCAGAAACAACTATTATTGGTGATACAATGGACACCGATATTCGCGGCGGAGTTCAGATGGGATATAAAACCATACTTGTCCTTAGCGGAATCACCAAGCAGGAACAACTCAGTCGCTATGCTTTTAAGCCGGATATGGTGGTGGGATCGGTGAGCGAGATTAAGTTTCCTTTGCCCTGGTGGTAGACTTCTGTAGACCGTTAATGGTTATACGTTAATCGATGTTCACACTTAATAAACAAGATGCATCTTCGGATAACTATTAACGAATAACGGTGAACCCTGTGAACCCTTTTTTGACTATTCTGTTTACACATAAATAAATCAACTAAACTTTAATCGATATGAAACGCACCGCATCAGCTCATTGGGAAGGCGATTTGAAAGCCGGAAAAGGAAGTCTCTCTACACAAAGCACTACCTTAAACAAAACACAATATTCTTTTAACACACGCTTTGCGGATGGTGTTGGTACCAACCCTGAAGAATTGCTGGCAGCAGCTCATGCGGGATGTTTTACAATGGCAATAAGCAGTATACTTGGCGAAGCTGGATTTACAGCCACATCTCTTGATACAACTGCCGCTGTTACATTGGAAGGCCTGGCAATCACAGGTGTTCATCTCTCCATTCAAGGTAAGGTGCCAAATATTTCTGAGGATAAGTTTAAAGAAATTGTAAAGGCCGTTGAACAAGGTTGTTTGGTTTCTAAAGTGTTGAAGATTCCAATTACATCGGAAGCGGTATTGCTTAAGTGATTCAAGCAACACCTTCGTTGTTTAATGCATTCACCACGGAGAATACACGCAGAGCCTATAGCCTTGTAAAGCTTTCAAAGTGAAGGCTCTTTGCATTCTCCGTGGCTCTGTGGTGAAAAAATTTGAAGCTCCGCGAGAGCGCCCTACCTCTCTCATTCGATAACTAACGCTTGTAAGTGGACCAAAATATTTTTCAACAATCGCTTATCCTGTAGCCTAAAAATTATCATATTCGTAACAGGAATAAAACAAAGGATCCGCCCTGTCAAGACTTCGGTTTTGACAGGGCGATTTCATTTTAAAGGGCATAGTCCAAACTAACGATTGTTGTGAGCGAGTTAAAACCAAAGACAATTTTTGAAAAAATATGGGACAACCATGTGGTGAAGCGCGCTGAAGGATATCCTGATGCATTGTTTATCGATCGCCATTTTATTCATGAAGTCACCAGTCCCCAGGCATTTGATGGTTTAAAGAAACGTGGTATTAAAGTTTTTAATACTCAACGCACTACAGCAACTGCTGATCATAATGTTCCTACAAAAGACCAGCATCTTCCTATCAAAGAAGCGCTATCACGTCATCAGGTGGAAACGCTTCGTAAAAACTGCAAAGAATTCGGAATTGAGTTATATGATCTTGGTCATCCTTTTCAGGGGATAGTTCACATCATCGGACCAGAACTTGGATTGACGTTGCCAGGTATGACGATCGTTTGTGGAGATAGTCACACTTCAACACACGGCGCATTTGGAAACATAGCATTCGGTATTGGCACAAGTGAAGTCGAACAAGTATTGGCTACTCAATGCATTCTTCAGTACAAGCCAAAGACAATGAAAATTGAGATCAATGGCACATTAAGCAAAGGTGTTGTAAGCAAAGACATTATTCTTTACATAATTTCTAAACTTACTTCCAGCGGTGCTACGGGTTACTTTGTGGAGTATGCAGGTGATACCATTCGCAATCTGTCGATGGAGGCGCGAATGACAATTTGCAACATGAGTATTGAGATGGGTGCGCGTGGTGGACTGATTGCACCTGACGAAACTACCTTCAAATACATCAAGGGCAGAAGATTTGCGCCGAAAGGCGATGCTTTTGACAAGAAGGTTGATGACTGGAAAAAATTAGCAACAGATGAAGGTGCTGTTTACGATGCTGTCATGAAATTCAATGCGGCCGATATCGCACCGATGATTACGTACGGAACCAATCCGGGAATGGGTATGCGTATCACAGATCGCATTCCGACGGTAGAAGAATTAAAGGAGATCAACGAACAGACTTCTTTTAAAAAATCTCTTGACTACATGGGACTTGAGCCTGGCTCTCAGTTGATTGGAAAAACGGTTGATTATGTTTTTATCGGAAGTTGCACCAATGCACGTATTGAAGATCTGCGATTGGTTGCTGCGATGGTAAAGGGAAAAAAGAAAGCTGCCAACGTTGAGGTTTGGGTTGTTCCCGGGTCAAAGCAAGTTGAAGAACAAGCCAAACTTGAGGGCCTTGATAAAATATTTGAAGCTGCTGGATTCGAGCTTAGAAGTCCTGGCTGTTCAGCATGTCTGGGCATGAATGAAGACAAAGTACCTGCCGGAAAATATTGCATAGCTACATCAAACAGAAATTTTGAAGGACGTCAGGGACCAAAGTCAAGGACGTTTTTGGCAAGCCCGTTGAGTGCTGCTGCTGCTGCAATTACGGGTAGGGTTACAGATGTAAGGGAACTGGTTTAATCGTTGTTAGTTGTTCGTTCTTCGAGCGCTACCAACAACCATCAACGAATAACGATTTCAAATGAGTAAAGAAAAGTTCATACGATTAGTCACAGCTGCAGTTCCGCTTCCTGTCGAAAATATTGACACGGACCAGATTATTCCTGCGCGCTTTTTGAAAGCGACAACGCGCGAAGGTTTTGGAGATAATCTTTTCCGTGACTGGCGCTATGATTCCGCGAATAAGCCGGTA
>JANYDR010000516.1 GCA_025363495.1 Cyclobacteriaceae bacterium
TTTTTTACCAACAACTCTATGCCCCGGCAGAAGATTATGACCTTTGGGTTACACTCTCGGATACTGGCAAATTTTGTAACCTGTCGGAAAATTTGCTTCGCTATCGTATTCACGGACAAAACATAAGCCTGAAAAAACGAACTAAGACGCAGGAGCAAAATCTTGAGGGCGCTCAAAGACGATATATTCTGAAATTTTTTGCTTCAGCTAACATTGAAACAGCCGATGCTACTCTTTTACACAAACTGTTTTATCCATCTTCGGATTTTGACTTTAAAACATTAACTGACATTGGCTTACTTCTGCAACACATAGTCAATAAAAAATGCGACTATCCGGTTGCTTCCGAGAAAGTCCATCATTTGTTAGCTGAAAAATATTTCTATTGTTGCACAATTTCTACTGATCTTGGAACAAAAGTCTTCCATTTGGTAAATGGATATTCCTTTATAAACTCTTCTTACTTAGACAGAATAAAGCTTTTAATTAAGTCAGTTTTAAAATATAAACGCAGTACGTAATGTGTGGTGTCCTCGGTGCCGTCGGTAAATTTGAAAAACCCTCTTTTGAAGTAGGGCTCTCTCGCCTTTCTCACAGAGGACCTGATGGATTTGGGATTTGGGGTAATCCGGAAAATAGTATACTGCTGGGGCATCGCAGGTTGGCGATTATAGATTTAACGGATCTTGGAAGACAACCAATGGTCGATGAAGAACTTGTCATTACCTATAATGGTGAGATTTATAACTATAAGGAGATAAGGAGAGTTTTAGAGAGTCATGGTCATCTTTTTTCATCAAATTCAGATACAGAAGTTATTCTGAAATCATATCGGCAATGGGGCCCTGGATGCCTTGAAAAGTTTAATGGCATGTGGTCTTTTGCGATTTGGGATTCTCGAAAAAATGAAATATTCATTTCCCGCGATAGGTTTGGCGTGAAACCAATGTTTTACGCCTTTACCAGAAATGGCTTTGTTTTCGGTTCAGAGATGAAAGCTTTGGCGCCTTTGCTCGATGAAATAAGAGTAAGCCCGGACTTTAATTGGTGCAAAGAAAATATTTATGAATATGAAACAACGGAGAAGACACTCCTTAACGGGATCAGCCGATTTCCTGCTGGTAGTTTTGCTTACCTCCGGTTGGGTGATAATAAATTGAAGCCTCAACAGTTTTGGAATACATTGGACCATATTAATTCTGTGGAGAGTAGCTATTCAAATCAGGTTGAACATTTTCGCGAATTATTTTTTGACTCGTGTAAAATCAGGATGCGTTCCGATGTCAGGATCGGTACCGCATTGAGTGGAGGACTCGATTCAAGTTCCGTTGCTGCCGCAATGCATTTTATGGGAGGGCAAAGGACAAAGGATTCTGGTATGGCGGCCGACTGGCAAAATGCTTTTGTTGCTACTTTTCCAGGTACGATTCTTGACGAAAAGGAATATGCGCAGGAAGTAGTAAACTCTCTACAGCTAAAGGGATATTTCTATGATATAGATGCGACGAAGGGAATAAGTAATCTGAGTGAATACCTTTGGTTATTCGAAGAACTTTTCTTAACAAGTCCTATTCCGATGGTTGAGATATATAAGGCTATCCGTTCTAACGGTATATATGTCAGTCTTGATGGACATGGTGCCGATGAACTCTTCTCCGGATATGGCACGATGATTTTTAATGCGGTGAAAGATGCTCCATTTGATTTTCCGGGAATCAAAGAAATTGCTACTATTTATAAAGAAATAAGAGGATTGGATAAAACAGACCTTGAGGTTGTTGTTGATGGATTCGGAGGAAGAAAGAATTTGCTAAAATTTTACATGAATAAGATGCTCAATCGGGAGAAGCTTCGTGATGAATTAGTTGAGCAATTGGGTTTTTTTAATGCGGCGTTATATCGGGAATTTCATCAATACATATTGCCTACGTTGCTACGGAATTATGACCGATACTCGATGTCAGCGGGTGTTGAAGTACGCATGCCTTTTATGGACTATCGGATTGTTTCTTACTGTTTTTCCTTGCCTTGGCAAAGTAAGCTGCGTAAGGGATTTACCAAAGCAATTTTAAGGGATGCAATTGAACCTTTTTTATCTAAGAAAATAGTAAGAAGAAAAACGAAGGTCGGGTTTGGTACGCCGTTTACAGATTGGTTAAGAGGTCCCTGGAAAGAATATATTTGTGATATTATAAATTCAAATTCCTTTATTAATTCAGATATGATCGATGTAAGGAATGTTACAATGAGTATCAATGATTTCTATGCCAATCCGGCGCCTAGTTTTGAAGATGGTCATCGAGTATGGGAAAAATTGATGCCATACCTATGGGAAGTGAATTTTTTTCAGCGTCTAAAGGCATAGATGATCACGCTTATTCAAGGAGTTAAGGACGATTTCATTTGTGTTTTCCGCTTGTTAGGCATCTGGTAATAATTGAACTTCGCGGCATAAATTATCCTGATGAGTGGTAGACTCGGCCGGGATCTTATATTAATAACTAATGGGCGAAAATAAAACCATAAAAACAGGATTTTGTGTTGCTTATGATTGGAAGTTGCTGAAAAAATCGATTCCCAGAATTTATGCCAACTCTGACATAATTTGTTTGGCAATTGACATCAACCGTAAATCATGGGCCGGAAACAAATATGATTTTGATGAGGATGCTTTCTTTAACTTCGTAAAGGAAATTGATATTGAGAGGAAAATTGATATTTATCAGGATAATTTTTCTCTAGATGCTCTGGATAAACGGCAGAATTGTAACCGGCACAGGGCTCTTATTGCCGAGAGAATGGGTGCCGGGGGTTGGCATATTCAGGTAGATGCTGACGAATATTTTTTGAATTTCGAAGGATTTACCGAATATTTAAAACACCTCAATCCAAATCCACTACCAACACATAAGCCTCTAAATGTTTGTTGTCCTTTTGTTCCTTTGATTAAAAAAATGGATACGGGGTATCTCTATGTTAATTTCAGGGACACGTTACCCGAAATTATTCCGATAGCAACAAATAAACCTGATTATCAACGAGCCCGGCAGAACGGACATTTTAACAAAATCTCAGATTACTATGTGATTCATGAAACCTGGGCTCGTGACGAAGGCGAATTATGGTATAAAATAAATAATTGGGGTCATGCAGCCGAAGAGTTAAAGGAAAATGATAAAAGACTGAGTTATTATAATCTCTGGAAATCCCTTGACCGAAATAATTACCAATATGTAAGTAATTTTCATCCTATCATTGGTAGGGTTTGGCCTGCTCTGGATTTTTGTGAAAGTGAAAATATTGAGGAATTTATTGACAGAATTCCGAAACCACAATTTGCACTTTCATCATTTCAACTTTTTCTTGCCAATAATCGCAACATAGCTCGAGTAAAAAGTGTGTTAAATAGGGTAAGCGCTAAAATATGGAAGTTTCAATAGTCATCATCAACTATAATACATTTCAATTAACCTGTAGCTGTATTGAAAGTGTAATTCAAAAGACAACTGATTTGGAGTACGAGATTATTCTTGTGGATAATGCCTCAACTGAAATTGATCCTAAGAATTTTTTGGCAAAATTTCCAAGTGTTATTCTTGTGGAAAGTAACATGAATGATGGCTTTGCCAAGGGCAATAATCGTGGGATACTAGTTGCGAAGGGAAAATATATTTTGCTGTTAAATAGTGATACGATTTTAAAGAATAATGCAGTGGCAATCTGTTTTCATTTTTTGGAAAATAATCATCATGTCGCTGTGGTAGGTGCACGGCTTGAAAATCCGGATGGTACACACCAGTGTAACTGCCAGCGCCTACCTTCAATAAAATACGGCATGCTTGAATTTCTCAGAATACAAAAGTTCACCTCTTATCAATGGGGAGGCAAAGTCCTCCTGGGTTTTTTCTTTGATCATAAAAGTGTTATTTATCCTGATTGGGTATGGGGTACTTTTTTTATGTTTCGTAAGAGTATTCTGGAAAAGTTCCCAAATGGGCGTTTACATGACGACTATTTCATGTATGTGGAAGATATGCAATGGTGTTTTGAATTTAGAAAAAGAGGGTATGAAATAGCATTTGAACCGAATGCAGTGGCTATACATTTGAACGGACAAAGCAAAGGAAATAAACCTAAAATGATGAGAGACAATACTGAATTGTTTATGATCCAGTACTATAATCCAGTGTCTCGGTTTTTCATTAAAGTGCTCAATCTTTTACTCACTGGAAATTATGCTTATTATTAGTGCTTAATGAAGATAAACATTTGTTGCCAAATCAGAAACGAGGACTCACATCGCTACTGATACTGACATTTATTTTTTTTAATTATATAATTTATTGTGCTAATATGTTGAAGTGAATACAAATGACTATCAGTATAATAATTGCAACGTTTAATGGCGCCGGTAAAATATCGAATTTGCTGGAAGGCCTTCTTCATCAAAGCACTACAGAATTTGAATTAATTATTGTAGTAGACGGATCGACTGACAATACACCTGAAGTGATCGAACAGTACAAAAATTATTTCCACCGTGTTAAATTGATAATTCAGGAAAATGGGGGTCGGTCAGTGTCCAGGAATAAAGGCGCGATGGGGGCTACTGGTGAGTTATTGATATTTTATGATGACGATATGATTCCTGCCAACGATTCAGTGAAGAGACACCTGGACTTCCATAATCATTACAACGGCATTATCAGTGGCAATCCGATTGAATTAGAAGACTCTTCAAAGACTGATATTCAGAACTATAAGGCCTGGCTTACTAAAAAATGGACTAGGAAGTACATTGCTGAAATAACTCAACTATCGAGGGAGAATCTTTTCTTCACTGCGGCTAATAGTTCAGCAAGAAGGGAGACCTTTATGCTTTTGGGTGGTTTCGACGAACGAATTACCGATGCGGAAGATTTTGATTTAGCGTACCGGGCCCTGACGGCGAATATTCCAGTTTATTTTGATAGAGATAATAAATCAGTTCATCAGGAATATATCACCTGCGTCAGTTACATACTGCGCCTTAGAGCGTATGGCACTGCTCATAATAAATTAAAATTATTTTACCCGGAGAGAATTTCCCCGGTAAAAAATAATGAATCCAATTTTTTGAAAAGAGTTTTGTATAGAGTATTTGCTTTTTCATTTTGGCCGAGGTTTATCGATAGACAAATTGTGCAAAAATTTTTGCCCAAAATTGTTAGATTCAAATTCTATGATGTCGTTATTGAATCATTGGCTTCCAGGCATCCTTCAGTTAAGATATGATTGGGAAAAAAATAGTTTATATTATATCAGATATAGAAAAGGCACTTGCCTTTGAATGGATTGCACAACACCTGTCCGGTAAGTGTGACTTAAGTTTTATTTTAATTAGCAATGCCGAGACCCCACTCATAGAATTTCTTAAGAAGCTAGAAATTAAGTGTACAGTAATTTCTGATAATCAGTACAAAAGTAACCTTGCCAAGTGGATAAAGGTCTTACTTGTTTTGAAGAAGGAGCGACCGGAGGTTATTCATATACATATGTGGAGGGCAATGCTTCTTGGATTGACTACGTCTTTTTTACTACGAACAAAAAAAAGAATTTTCACAAGACACCACTCAGCAATACACTATGTCACAGATTCTTCTGGCTTAAAATGGGATAAGCTTTGTAATTGGTTAGCCACTGACATTGTTGCGATTTCTGAAAATGTAAGAAATATTCTAGTGAGTAGGGATGGTGCTATGCCTTCTAAAATTCATTTGATTCATCATGGATTTGATCTGGATTACTTTCAACTAGTGGAGGAAACACTAATTGAAAGACTAAGATCAAAATATGATATAAAGAAAGGTAGGGGTCCTGTAATAGGTGTAATATCAAGATATTTAGAGTTAAAAGGTATCCAATTCATTATTCCTGCATTTCAGAAGCTTAAGAAAAAATTTCCTGACGCACATCTTATTTTAGCTAATGGTCACGGGGAATTTAAAACCTCTATAAAAAACTTGCTTGAAGAACTTTCACTTGATAGCTATACTGAAATTCGATTTGAAGAGGAGTTGGCCGCACTCTATAAATTATTCGACGTATTTGTCCACGCTCCGGTGGATTTGACGCAAGAGGCCTTTGGTCAGACATATGTTGAGGCGTTGGCAGCGGGAGTCCCTTCCGTTTTCACTCTATCTGGCGTTGCGCCAGAGTTTATTATACACAAAGTAAATGCCTGGGTTGTTCCTTATGCAGAATCAGATGCAATCGAGTATGGGATTACTCAAATTCTTGAGGATCCCCTATTTGCAACCTCATTAGTTACACAAGGCAGAAGTTCTGTTAGAAGATTTACTCTTGAGATCATGTTTTCTAAATTGGAAATTTTATATGCATGATCAGATTTTATTCTCCGTAGTAATACCCACTTATAATCGAGCGGAATTTATTGTAAAAACCCTTCAATCAGTAATCCGGCAGAGTGACGGCCGCTTTGAAATTATTGTTGTTGATGACGGAAGTTCTGACAATACAGCGGATGTTGTAAAAGAACAGAGTGATAGTAGGATAAAATATTTTTATCAGGAGAATAGGGAGCGCGCAGCAGCGCGGAATTTGGGAGTTCAAAAAGCGTCAGGTTTATTCATCACATTTCTTGATTCAGATGATATAATTCGTGAAAATCATCTGACTATTGCTGCCGACTTTATTAGTAAAAATCAGCAGGTTGACTTTTTTCATCTTGGGTATGATGTGGTGAAACCAGATGGTACTGTAATTCATCCATGGAAATCCTTGCCTGACCCAGCGAATGAAAAACTTATTGAAGGCAATTTTTTAAGCTGTCTTGGTGTTTTTATAAGACGCAATATTCTTATTTCCATATCTTTCAACGAAGATCGTGATCTTTCTGGCTCCGAAGATTATGAGCTGTGGGTCCGTTTAGCGTCAAGGTATCCAATTCGAACTATCAATTCCTCTACTGCTTGTCTGGTTAATCATGAGAATAGAAGCGTTCACTTAATGGATCCATCGAAATTCCGGCGACGGATGGAGGTTCTAAAATTTTATTTGAAGCAAGATGAGAAGGTGGTCTTAGTATTCGGTAATCAGTTACCAACGCTGTTTGCTTATGTTGACCTTTATGCAGCCCTACATTTTTCCATCAGTAATTATAAAAATCTTGGAAGAAAGGCATTAAAAGATGCGTGGCTTGCGTATCCGGGAATTATTTGGAACCTTCGATTTTGGGTGGTAATTGAGAAACTTATATTCTTCTAATGAAGCGCTGGACTTTTTGCATATGTGTGGAATAGCAGGAATTTATTCCAAAACCAATCCCGGCCAGGCGGTAATTGCTGATATGACGAATATGCTTCTCCATAGGGGGCCGGATGCTCATGCGACATATACTTCTGATTCAAAGACTCTCTCATTGGGACATACCCGCTTAAGTATCATAGACTTATCGCAAGAAGCAAATCAACCAATGCGTTCCGCTGACGATCGTTACGTGATTGTCTTAAACGGAGAGATATATAACTTCAAGTTAGTCAGAGAAGAGATTAAACTGGTTAATCCAGATTTGCGTTTTAAAACTAATTCCGATACGGAGGTTGTTTTAAACGCCTTTATCACATGGGGTCACGAAATGGTGAACCGATTGGAAGGAATGTTTGCCGTCGCCCTATATGATACAAATGAGAAGAAACTATTTCTTTTCAGGGACCGCATTGGAAAGAAGCCAATTTTTTATTTCTCAGACCCTGAACATTTTGTTTTTGCTTCAGAGATCAAGGCGATGTTAAGGCATCCGGTAGTGGCTGCATCGAACGGTATTGATCAACAGGCCATTCATGAATTCCTTCATTTGGGATATATTCCAGAACCCAAAACAATTTATAGGGCAATAGCCAAATTTCCAGCCGGATGCTGGGCAGAAGTTAGTTCGGATTTGTCAATCAAAATACATTCTTATTGGGCAGTGAACGGTCATCTGGAAGGAGAAATTGTAAGTGATCCCCGGAAAGCTAAAGAAGCACTTCGCGTTAAATTAGACCATGCAGTTCAAAAGAGATTAGTCAGTGATGTGCCAGTCGGTAGCTTTTTAAGCGGTGGAACAGACTCTTCCCTTGTTACCGCTATTGCGTCAAGACATGCTTACGGAAATTTTAAGACGTTTAATATTGGATTTAAAGACCAGGCTTTTGATGAGCATCATTATGCTGCGAAGGTTGCAACCTGCTTGAAAACCGAGCATTATGAATATCTTCTTGAAGAAAGAGAAGCTGCGGAAATTCTTGAGACATGTCTTCATCATTTTGATGAACCATTTGCGGATACATCTGCAATACCGACCATGCTGGTTTCTAAGCTAGCACGAAAAGAAGTTGTTGTGGCCCTCACGGGCGATGGCGGTGATGAACTATTCTTAGGATATGGATCGTATACCTGGGCAAACCGATTAAGCAACCACTTTTTCAGATCTATACAGGAGCCACTATCTTATGGATTACGCCATTTGGGCAATGACCGGTTAAAACGTATTTCAGAGTTATTAAGAAAAGTCGATACTCCTGGACTTCGAAGTCATATTTTTTCACAGGAGCAGTATTTTTTTTCTGATGAAGAAATAAAAAACCTGCTGATTAACACAGAGTATTATAAACCGTTCGCATATGAGGATCCCTTAGTACACCGTAAATCATTTAGTCCCGCGGATAAACAGGCAATCTTTGACCTGAAATATTATTTAAAAGATGATCTTCTTGTAAAAGTTGACCGCGCCTCCATGTTTCATGCATTAGAGTGCAGATGCCCTTTATTGGATTCAAATGTTATAGAATATGCTCTTCTTTTATCAGATGACCTTAAAAAGAAGAGAAATGTAAGTAAATGGATTTTGAAAGAAATACTCGAAGAGTATATACCAAAGGATTTGATTCATCGGCCCAAGTGGGGATTCAGCATCCCCCTTGCGCGGTGGTTAAAAAATGATTTCCATTATTTGTTAGACAAGTATTTAAATAGTAAAACATTGGAGGAATCTGGTCTGGTCAGAGCCGATTATGTCAAAAAATTGATTAGTTCTTTCATGGGTGGGGAAACGTATTTATACAATAGAATCTGGATCCTTATTGTTCTTCATAAATGGATAAAAGATAATTCGTGATTGACTAAACCGATGACAAAGATACTGTACCTATCGTATGACGGCTTAACGGACCCACTCGGTCAATCACAGATATTGCCTTATGCGAGGCTATTGTCTGAAGAGTTTTCAATAACAATAATCAGTTTTGAAAAGAGATACAGGTTTGTTCAAAATAGAAAATTATTGGAAGAAATCTGTACACACAGTCATATACAATGGAAGCCACTTTATTATCATAAGGTTCCGCCTATTTTTTCCACTTTGTATGACCTCTGGAAACTTAGGGGAAGAGTTGAGTCCCTTTATTCAATTAATAGATATGATGTTATTCATTGCAGAAGTTATGTCACGTCCCTCATTGGGATTTACATGAAAAGGAAATATGGAGTTAAGTTTATTTTTGACATGCGGGGCTTCTGGGCTGATGAGCGTGTGGAAAGCGGTTTATGGAGCCTGAAAAATATTTTCTATAAGTCCGTCTATAAGTTTTTTAAGAGAAAAGAAAAAGAGTTTGTATCGTTAGCTGACCATATTGTTAGTCTTACGGATCGTGCAAAAATTGAAATTCAATCATGGGTTCACGTTACGGCTCCTATAACAGTCATACCCACGTGTGTTGACTTGGAGTTATTTGATCCTAATAAAATTTCTGAAACTGAAAAAATTATCCTCAGAGAGCAATTGAATATCGGCCCAAAAGATTTTGTGCTACTCTACCTCGGTTCCTGGGGTTCCTGGTACTTGACGAATGAGATGCTTACCTATTTTTCGGAAGTAAAGAAAATCAAAAAATCCACAAAATTTCTTTTGATAACAACTGATAAGGTCCAGTTAAACAATTATGAATTTAAGGATGATGTAATTGTCCATGAGTCTCCGAGGGCTTCAGTACCGTTATTTATTTCAATCGCCAATGCATCTGTATTTTTCATTAAACCAACCTATTCAAAAATGGCGTCCTCTGCAACAAAAATGGGAGAGATTATGGCAATGAATATTCCTGTGATCACTAATTTGGGTTGGGGCGATGTAGAAAAGATTAAGGAGGCCACCGGGGGTCAGATCACGACAATCCGATTAAAAGATAGTATCTCATTAAAAGATATTAATCCGGTTAATACCAGGGGGTATTGTATGGAAAAACTAAGCCTGGAGGTAGGAGCTGAGAATTACAGAAATATATATAAGATGGTCGTGAAAAAATCAATGCACGATTTACCGAAATGAATCGAAGTTTACACTTTAGTGGACTAAATGGAATTAGGGCGATAGCGGCTCTTTCTGTTGTATTTTCACATGCGACGATATCACTTAATACTTTCGGACTTGATTCATACCTTTTCGGAACTTATCCTGACGGAAACCCAATAACGACCCTACTGGCTGGCTTTGGTGTTTCGATTTTTTTTTCACTGAGTGGATTTTTGATCACCTATTTGTTGCTGGAAGAAAAGAGAGAATCTCATATTAATATCAAAAACTTTTACCTAAGGCGAATTTTAAGAATCTGGCCCCTTTACTATTTATATTTAATAATCTGCCTGATAACGTTGCTTTTATTCAATATCCCTTTCGAATCATCCACGATTCTGTTTTACATTCTATTGTCGGCCAATGTCCCATTTATAATTGGTCGTGCAATTCCATTCTTAAGTCATTTCTGGTCTCTCGGAGTTGAAGAGCAATTTTATTCTTTTTGGCCGTGGATAGTAAAAAAATCTGATTCCGTTTTAACTATAACTTTCATAATCACACTAATTCTGATTCTGTTAAAGTGCTTGTTTAAAATTCTGGCGTTGAGGTATAATGAAATGAATTTCCTTTACGATATACTCCATGTCACACGATTTCATTGTATGCTGATTGGGGCAATGGGGGCAATTCTTCTTTTTAGACAGAATAGGCATTTCATTACACTGATGGATAATTTCTTCACCCAAACCATAGCCTGGTTAATTATTATTTTAGTTGCAGTAAATAGATTTCATTTAATTTCATTTCTCGACAATGAATTTATCGCTGTCGTTACCGTATTTCTAATCGTTGGTCAATTGCGATTAAAGTATAGAATTGTTAATCTCGATATTCCTGTTTTTAACTTTTTAGGAAGAATTTCCTATGGCATATATGTTTTTCATCCTTTGGTAATTTTCTATCTGTCGCAGTTAATTTTTATGGATGAAAAAATGGGGAGTGGTGCCTACGGCGTTGTGTATTTCCTAATCTTTTTTCTCACCATTCTTGTAGCGCATGTTTCATTCGAATTTTTTGAAAAGAGATTTTTGCACCTTAAAGAGCGGTATTCGACTATTAAGAGTTCCTGATTTTAATGCAATTCATTTGCTCTAATCGCAAACATGGCCCACCGAAATCCATAGTATCGAAATATTCGGATTTGATCCATTGACGATTGATCAGATGGTACTTCAAACAATTCTTTAAGTTATATTTGTTGTAGAATGGGTGAATTAGTAAAATGCTTAAAAAGATTGACTCCTTCGATCGGGGTTACTAAAGCTTTGGGAATTGAATCTATTTTAATTTTAGACTGATTATTCATTATCACCCAGCATCAAGTCATCCAGACATGAAGATCTCGTTATTCAGCTTTGTTTTTAGCATTCTGGGTATAATTCCATTTAACTCGTCACTTGCGCAGGGGCCTGTGGCTGATTTTAATGTTGCTGGTACTGCATGTCTAAATGAGACAATCCAACTTACGAATACCTCACAAAACGCATCTCATTATGTTTGGGATTTTTGTCAAAATGATTTAGCGTCCACACCTTTTATTACTCAAAATCCCATCTTGTCAGGCCCTGCTCAGTTCAATTCATTGCGCTTGTTGAATGAGTCCGGACAGTGGACGGCTTTCGTTACAGATATTTCCGGCGCCAGATTAATTAGACTTGACTACGGAAATGATTTAAACTCTAATCCGACTGTTACAGATTTGGGTAATCTTAGCGGAAATCTTGATTCGCCTGCCGGGATTGATTTTATAAATGAAGGAGGTATCTGGTACGCATTCGTAATAAATGTTTTTTCAAATAAGATCACAAGGATCAAATTTGGCAATGGACTGAGCATTGTTCCAACGTCAGTAGATGCGTTTTTAATAGGAGGACTTAGTACGGCCTTTGGGATACGAGTAATTAATTTTTCCGGAACTGTCTTTAGCTATATCACCAACTGGACAGGAGGAGAAGGTGCTAATATCAGCATTGTGAATTTTGGTAATTCAGTTGAAAATACTCCCGGTTCAATAAAGCAAATCGGAGCAATAGGACTTACGAATCCATGGGGCTTATCAATTCAGGTAAGTGGTAATTCAGTATATGGAATAGTAGCAGGAAGCGGTGTTGTGTACCATATGAATTTTGGAACCGATGGATTCAGTGATCCGGTCTTTACAAACATAGGTGCAGTACCCGATGGTAAGGAAATAGAACTGCTTAAGGAGGGAGTTAATTACACTGCATTCGTTAAGGACAAGCTTAATGGTTTATATCGTTTTGATTTTGGTAATGCCCTTTCTAATACCACACCATCGTTGACTGTTATGGGACAATTGGGAGCTTTCAGCGATGAAAGCAGGAGCCTGAGTATCGTAAGAGATACACCTGGCTGGAGTGGATTGAGTATAGATTTTAGCACAGGGCTGGCACATCATATAAGTTTTCTCGGCAATTGTAGTCAGAATATATCTATAGATAACTCCACTGCCACTGCCCCTGGTAATCTAAAGTACTTGTTGCCCGGGACCTATGTCATAGATCAGACAGCTTTCAGTAGCAATGGTGCATTTACTTCTACCTCTGGAATTGTTTCCGTATCAAATCTTACTGCACCCTCCATTAATTTTCAGAAAGATACAAGTCAGTGCGTTAGCGTAAGTAATGCATTTACAACTCAAACAACTGATGCTATAGCATCGTACAATTGGGATTTCGGTGACGGGCAAACCGGAAATGGTCAAAATTTAACGCATACATATTCAGCGAGTGGATCTTATCTGGTCGTATTAAATGTCACCGGTTCCAATGGCTGCAACAATACTAAATCTTCTTCTGTTACAATTTATAATCAACCAGTGGCAGATTTCATTCCGCCTTCTGGTTCGCCGATTTGTACCAGCCACAACTATTCATTGTTAAATACATCCACTTTTGATTCAGGCTCAAGCCCTTCCTGGGAATGGAGACTCAATGGTGTTTTGGTTTCATCTCAACAAAACTTTGCCGCGTTTTTTACCTCTTCTGGCGCACAAGAGATTCGCCTGAAAGCGGTAATACCAGGTTGCTCTAATGAAATTATCAAAGGTGTTGCTCAGGTTATTCAGGGTCCCTATGTTGACTTTTTAGTCCATGATGGATGTGTTGGAGATTCGGTGACATTTACCAATGCAAGCAGCGGTGTTGATGCAGGATATTCATGGGACTTGGGAGATGCAACAATCACAACCGTACCTAATCCTTCACATGTGTATTCCTCTGCCGCTATTTTTCAGGCAACATTGACAGCAAGCAATTCGGCAGGTTGTCAAACTTCTACCATAAAACAGATAGGGGTTTATTCCAAACCACGACCTGATTTTTCCATTGGCTCGCCACCGTTCTCATGTACTAACTCACCAACTCCGTTCCATAACAATACCCCCGTTTTAACAGATAGTAACATCGCTACCTGGGCCTGGCAATTCGGAGATGCAAGTAATCAAACCTCTTCACTTCAAAGTCCTTCGCCCATTTATTCAGCTGCCGGTAATTTTAATGTCGGACTTACCGCAACTTCAAACAAAGGATGTTCCGCCTCTATTGCAAAAAGTGTTACAATTGCTGTGAGTCCCGTTGCAAACTTTACTGTAGGTGCTGCTTGTCTTAATCTGGCAACAAAGTTTACAGACTTATCAACAGGAGCCCAAACACGCTCTTGGCAAATCGGGTCGAATGGCTTCACCGTAGCCAATCCCACTTTTACATTTACCACTAACGGAAATTTTCCCGTTACATTAACTGTAACCGGTGCCAATGGCTGCAGTAATACTAAAGCCAAATCTGTTAATGTATTCTTGCCGCCTGCACTCGATTTTTCGGCAACGAATCTTTGTGCCGGCAAGATTTCTGTTTTTACAGATGCAACACCATCAGCACAAGATTCTACCATCGGATGGAACTGGAATTTCGATGGGAACTCTTTTACGGGTAACCCTGCTACGTACGATTTCACTACCTCCGGAACATACAGTGCCAAGATGACAACTATCCACGCTTCTGGTTGTAAGTATACGTTGTCCAAGAGTATTTTGATCAATAGTAGTCCTGTAGCCGCCTTTACACCTACACCTGATCGTGGTGCGGCCCCGCTCATCGTACAATTTGCAAATACTTCTCAGGGAGCAACCTCTTATGGTTGGAAATTT
>JANYDR010000557.1 GCA_025363495.1 Cyclobacteriaceae bacterium
GCAAAACTTGTTTGGGAGCCATAAAAAATATGCAAGGTTTTCCATATAAAACTCCACTTTCTTGCAGATTTTACCAACCCAAAACTCATCTTATTCCCATTAATCTTTATCCGTTCAGCTTTTTAAGGGACGACTAATTAACTGGTGTGCAAAGTAGTACCAGCTACCTGAAAGTGCAATGCGATTGTTATTTAAGTCAAAAGAGCGTACATCCAGAATGCCGGAGGTCACGATTGGTGCTGCTTTCGAATTTGAAATGAATACTAATAAAGAGATGAATAAAAGGAGACAAGATTTTTGTCTCATCAGGAGCGTTGACATTGTTAGGGTTAATAATGCATCGAAGATAGAGGGCGACTTTTGAATAAAAAAGGCTAAAAAGGGCAACTAAAAATATACCGTCTTTATTTGAAAAGATGGGTTACCTTATAAAAGTTAGATAGTTATAGCAGAAGGTGAAAAGCCGGTTTGCTGTAGATTTAATACCTTAATGAACTCCCTGAAAAAAGGCGTCGATAAAGGGTGGTACAGGATAGATTCTATAGCTATTGTGAAGTGTTACAATGGTCATCGGTAATCTGTAATCAGTGGCACGGACCGATTACAGATTGCCGTTTACTGATTACAATTTTTCCACTACTCACTCCTCAACGACGCCGTCGGATTGCTCAACGCTGCGCGTAAAGCCTGAGCGCTCACGATGATCAAGGCAAGCACCATTGCCAGCAAACCAACAGAAGGAAGTACCCACCATTGGATTGATATGCGGTAAGGATATCTTTCCAGAAAACTATTTAGTGCAAACAATGCAAGAGGAGAGGAGACTACGAAAGCAATCAGTACCAGTCTTGAAAAATCTTTTGTCATGAGGATTACCAGGCTACCTACAGTAGCGCCCATCACTTTTCTAATGCCAATTTCTTTCGTTCGTTGTTCAGCCGTAAAAGCAGCAAGCCCAAAAAGACCAAGACATGTAATCACGATGGCCAACGATGCAAAAATGGTAGCAAGCTTACTGATCAGATTAATGGTGGCAAACTTGGTTTGAAATTCAGTATCAGCAAACCGGTAAGCGAACGGATAGGAAGGGTTGTATTTCTTGAAGACTGACTCAACGCTTCCTATCGCCGCCGGCAGGTCATTTGTTTTTTCCAGTCGTACGGCGATAGTGCTGCTCCAGGTTGGATTAAAAATCATGACCAAGGGATCGACGGGCTGGTCAGGTGAGCCCATTACTACATTTTCCATTACACCAATTACCGGCAATTCCTGGCCCCACATTTTTACTTTTTCACCAACGACATTCTCAAGGCCCATGAGATCCATCGCCGTCTTGTTAATAACAACAGCGTTGGAATCACTTTTGAAGTCACGCGAGAAGTCCCGGCCTTGCAACATTTTTATACCAAGTGTTTCGGTATAATCGTATTCAGTCGCTATCACAGTAAATTCAATGGGCGGCCCATCGGGCATGCCTGTCCACTCAACAGTGTTTCTGGAAAAGATCCTTGTAACCGGACTGTTTGATTTGCTGACGGACTTGACAACACCTGTCTTTATTAGTTCATCTTTAATCGTCTTGAAGCTTGTTTCAAGCTCATTGTTTGTCCAGATAAGTAATAGATTTTCACGATTGTAACCTGTCTCACGTCCTTTCACATGTTGAATTTGTTGATAGATCACAACGGTGCCAATAATAAGTAATATTGAAAATCCGAATTGTAGCGTAACCAATACTTTGCGTGGAGTGCTGGCACCTTTGCCAACTTGTACTTTTCCCTTCAGGACTTTTACAGGCTGAAATGCTGATAAGTAAAATGCCGGATAACTCCCGGCAATAAATCCGGTAATCAATATCACCGCGATTGCAATTATCCATAACCAGCCATTGCTATAGTCGATGAATAGTTGTTTGTTAACAAGGGTGTTGTAGAAGGGAAGACAGAGTTCGACAATGAGTAAGCCGAACAAGAATGCGATGAGTGTGATAAGAATAGATTCTCCAAGAAATTGAAAGATCAGTTCTTTTCTTCTTGACCCCACGCTCTTGCGAATGCCAACTTCCCGGGCTCGACTTTCTGACTTCGCAGTAGCGAGATTCATGAAATTAATGCAGGCAATTATCAAAACAAAAATAGCGATGACTGTGAATAGCTGAACGTATTCGATCATCCCCCCTGAAACTTTTCCGTTTTCGAAAGTAGAATACAATCTCCAGTTACTCATGGGATGAAGGAAAACCTGCGCTGACGTCGATTCTTTATTATTTTCCTTTATAAGATTTTTAATGCTTTCGTTGACGTCTGAAGAGGCGCTTCCTTCATTTAACTCAACAAAGATTCTGAAAGCTTCATTATCCCACCTGTCCTTTGATCTTCGCACCCATTCCTGGGTGGCTTCATAAAAAGCAAAGGGTAGGAGATAATTAAACTGCAGAGTTGATTGCCTGGGTACATCTTTAATAACACCCGTTACCTTCATCACCTGATTATTGTCAATCTTTACCAATTGATCCATGGGATCAGTATCGCCGAATAATATTCTCGCAGTTGATTCAGTAAGCACAATGGAGCCTGGATCATTAAGGGCTGTTTCCTGATTTCCCTTTATCAGATTGTAGCTGAACATCTTCAGGAAATCCTCGGTTACACACAAACCAAGTTTACTCACCCTGTTATCGCCAACCGTGAGCAAATTCTCTTCACCCGGGTTGGTCATGGCAATGTATTTTACCCGGCTTGATTTATTTTTAATACCTTCTTTAAGTGCGTAGGGAAGTGAGTTTTGAGTCCCCACTCCATTGGCGTACTCCTGGTTCATGTAAACCTGATAAAGTCTGTCGTAATTTTTGTTGAAGTGATTATAGGATATTTCATCGGCTACCCATAGAAGAATGAGTATTGTGCTGGCAATTCCAACGGTAAGTCCCGCGATATTGATAAAGGAATAAACCAGGTTCTTTATAAGACTGCGAAAAGCAATTTTAATATAGTTTGAAAGCATTGGTTCAGATTTGGAATTCATGCATTCCAAAACTGAGCCAAATTAAAGATTCATTTAAAAGCTAAAAAATAGTCTTTTATAATTCCACGCGCTCGAATCTGCGCAATAATGTTCGCATGCGGACGATTTATTCACTCCTTAAGGACTTTATCGGATTTGATCTTGCGGCCTTAAATGATTCAAAACCGACCGTAAACCACGCGATTAAAACAGATACTATTCCTGCGATTACGAATATCAGGAGATTGATTTCTACCCGGTAAGCAAATCCCTGCAACCAAACGGTCATTGCATAGTATCCAATTGGTGCTGCAATTAGAAAGGAGATCATCACAAGCTTCAGGAAATCCTTTGAAAGCATATTGGATAACTGAAAAACAGAAGCACCCATTACTTTCCTGATTCCGATTTCCTTAGTTCTTTGCTCAGTAGTATAGGCAGCCAGTGCATACAATCCCAGACAAGCAATGAAAATTGCCAGTCCGGAGAAGATAAGTATAATTTTTGCCAACTGCTCCTCACCGTTATAAAGAGTTTGCAGTTGCTGATCAAGAAAAGCGAATTCAAATGCGCTGGGAATTATTTTTTTGAACTCAGTTTCTATTTGCCCGATTGATTCTGTTAGATTATCCGTTTGAAGCTTTACTAATAATACGACGTATCCTTCTGAAGGTGCATTGTGAAACGCATAAGCCCCGATTGGTTCCCGCAACGAACTGAAGTGAAAATCTTCTGTAACTCCTACAATTTCAACTCCATACTGAAACCCGGCAACACGAACGTGGCGATTGATTGCATCTTCAGGGGTTAGTCCGAGAAAATCGACTGATGTTTTATTTAAAACAACCTGAACTGTTGTATCTCCTGCCATTTTTTCAGGTAGCGTTTTCCCGGCCAGTAATTTTATACCAAGCGCATTCAATACTTCGGGTGTGGCTCTCACGGTTTGAAGTGGCTTGCCTTCTCCCTGACCATCCAATGAAGGAAGTGTTCTTCCACTGGCGGACACTCCCGGATAAGCCTGTGATCTTGCTGCGCTGCTTACAAAAGGCAAAGCTTCCAATGCTGCTTTAAGTGAATTTACCTGACTCTTGTTCTCAGCGCCGGATGTTCCAATAGCAATTACCTGTTCTGGTTGATATCCAAGCTTTTTGGCGCGAATAAATCCAAGTTGCTGATAAAGGATAAGTGTACTGATTATTAGAATAATTGAAACGGAGAACTGAACTATAACCAATGCTTTTCTCAAAGATGAATTTCCTCCGAGACCTGATAATGATCCCTTCAATACATCCTTTGGAGAGAAGGCTGACAGATAAAGTGCTGGATAAAAACCAGCCAGTAATGTAAGAATGAACCATACCGATAGAAAAGAAATCCAAAACCAGCCTGATGATAAAAATGTTTCTGAAAAATTCTTGCCTGTAATGGAATTGAAGTAGGGAAGAGCCAGTACGACAAACCCAACCCCTATGACCATTGCAAGAAAAACGAAAACATTTGTCTCAAGATAAAATTTTCTTGCAAGCTGCTGACTGGTAGCGCCCAGTGCTTTATTGATTCCAATCTCTTTATATCTTCTTTGTGATTGTGCTGTGGCAAGGTTCATATAATTAACTGCAGCAATGAGGATAATAATCAGTCCCAGGCCTATTAGGATATTCAATTGACTCCTATCGCCTTTAGAGGCACCTGTTATATCCTGCACATCGGCATATTGAAGATGAATTTTTTCCAGCGGATGAATTTCCAGCGAAAACCATCTGTTATCTTTTTCAATTACACGGACAAGAGCTTCTGCTATTTTTTTCTCTACTGTGGCTGGACTAACATTTTCATGCAATAAAAGAAACGTTTCAAAGCTGGCATTACCCCATGATTCATTTTTATCACCCCACGATCCTGTGAAAGAAGCTATAATAGGAAATTGTAAACGCGAATTGCTCCGGGTATTTTTTATGACTCCTGTTACTTCAAAGTCAAGACTATCCTTGTCGATTTTAAGGTCCTTGCCTATGACATCCAATGATCCGAAATATTTAATGGCCGTTGCTTCGCTGATCACGACAGTATGAGGTCTTACAAGTGCTGTTGATGGATCGCCCTTAATAAAAGGAATTGTAAAAATGTCAAAAAGAGTCGGGTCTGCCCAGACCATATGATTTTCTGTTGACTTAATATTCTCGGAAGAGACAAAAGCTTTGCCGGTGAAATTGTTCTGCAAGATCCGGACGGCCTTTTCTATTTCAGGAATTTCTCTGGAAAGGGTAGGTGCTGTCATATTTGGTACCCCATTCCATTTCTGTGTTTTACCATTAAAGCCAGCGGCAATGGTTACCTGATAAATCCTGTCGGCTTTTTCGTGATAACGGTCAAATGAAAATTCATCCACAACGTAAAGTCCGATGAGTATAAAGCACATTAGACCAATGGAAAGGCCTAATAAGTTGATAAGACTAAAGGTCTTATTCCTTGCAAGACTCCTGACAATGACTTTGAAGTAGGTTTTTAACATAACGGGATTGAATTTACTATTAGACTACACCTTTCTTAGACCGGTTGCATGTAGACATAGAAATATTCATTCATGTGCTAAAGTCTTTTACTCAGATCGTAGGGAGTCTACCGGGTTTGATAAAGCCGCCTTTATAGTTTGAAAGCTGACCGCCAGTAATGTTATTGAAAGTCCCCCGACGATGGTTACGGTAAATATCCAGGGACCGAATGTTGCTCTGAATGCAAATCCCTGCAGCCATTGATTAGCCAGGTAGTAGGATATTGGACAGGCAATTACAATAGCAAGGAAGACCAGTATCAAAAATTCGGTGGACAACAGTCGCGTAACACTTAAGGTATTTGCTCCAAGAATTTTCCTGATCCCAATTTCTTTGGTTCTTGATACAATCATAAAAGAAACAAGGCCTACTAATCCTATTATGGCAACAATAATGGTAATGGTTGAAAAGGCAGTGAATACTTTTGAAAGCTTTTGCTCCTCTTGATATTGTCGTTCAAAATTCTCATCAACGAAGAAGTATTCAAAATCATAACCATCATATTGTTTTTGCCAGAGGGTTTGAAGGCTCTCTAACAAGTCGGTTGTTTCACCAGCCTTGAATTTCACGGCAAAGTATCTGGAATATTCGGGCTTGTAAGCCATTGTCATAGGATAGATTTTTTTCTGGAGGCCAAACTCATGATAATTTTTTACAACACCGATCACTGTTCCGGATGGCTGACCGGATGGAGAAGCGATCTTTTTGCCAATGGCTTTCTCCGGAGTTTTCCATTCCATCTTTTCAACAGTCTTTTCATTTATGATCAATCCATCCTCCAAATCACCGGGACGTGCCAGGTCAAAATTATGTCCGGCCAATAGTGTTAATCCCAGGGTGCTGAGGTAATCTTCATCGATAGCCATGAATTCAACTCCAATCGTTTCATCAGCTGATTTTTCATCAGCGTGTGCCCACTGCCCAACCCAACCCGGCTTGCCGGGCAGTGCATTGGTAAAGCTGACTTCTTCTACCGATGGCAACGCCTTGAGTTCATTCTTGAAAGTTGATGCTTTGATAGAGGTAGAAGGAAGCTTCGAGACATTCAGTGCTATTACTTGTTCACCGAAAAAACCAAGGTCACGGTTTTTCATATATTGAAGCTGTTCCTGAACAATTAGCGTGAAGATGATAAGAGTAGCTGACATTGTGAATTGGAAAACCACCAGCATTCTTCTTAATCGTATGCCTTTTGGATTGGAATGCATTTTTCCTTTCAATACTTCCGAAGGTCGCAGGGCAGATATAACCAGTGCAGGATAGTAACCAGATAAAAAGGAAATGAGAACAATAAGTCCTAAGAGGCCGAGGATCAATGAGGGTTGAAATAATCCACTGAACTCATACGACTTGCCAACGAGCCCGTTGAAAAAAGGTAGCAGCGCTATAAATAATACCAATGCTATGACAAAAGAAGCTACGGTTAGTAAAAATGATTCTGTGAGGAATTGTCCGATTAATGACCGCCTTGAGGAGCCCACCACTTTGCGGAGACCAACTTCTTTTGCCCGGTAGGAGGAACGTGCAGTTGCCAGGTTAATGAAATTTATGCAGGCAAGCACAATAACAAAGATTGCTATTCCGGAAACCATGTACACCCGGTCGAGGCTCCCGGAAGGTCCCATACTATTGCCTCTTTTACTTTTCAGATAAATGTCTTTTACCGGTTCAAAGGCAACATACATGTACATCCCATACTTTTTAAACTTATCTTTAGCATAGTCCATGTAGAGGTTCCGTGATTTTGAAAAAAAGTTGTCTTTATTGACTCCTTCTTTCAATAAGACATAATTACTTACGTCGAGAAATCCCCAATCATTATCGTAACTAAATTCCTTATTGATATGCGTGGTGTAAGTGACAAAAGAGACGAGCATATCGAATTGCATATGTGATCGCGCAGGGGGGTCTTTCATTACCCCTGTTATCTCAAAAGAAAGAGTATCGGAAAAGGTTAAAGTTTTGCCCAATGCTGACTGATCACCAAAAAATTTCTTTTCCATTGATTCAGTGATCACTACACTGTTGGCTTGTGATAATGAGGTGGCAGGGTTGCCTTCTTTGAAGGGAAAACTAAAAACGTTAAAGAAATCCTCGCTGGCATAATAGAGACGTTGTTCAAAATGCTTCCCTTCGTGTTGAATCATCATGTTGTATCCATACAGAGTATAGAGTACGGATT
>JANYDR010000580.1 GCA_025363495.1 Cyclobacteriaceae bacterium
CTCTGGTAAAACTGCTTTCTTTTCCATTGCGAGGTGCAACTGTAAATCGCGCGAAAAGATGTTGTCAGCTATTTCTTTGAAGACGGGACCTGCTACGTTATTTCCGTATTGAAAAATTCCTTTTGGATTTTTAATCAGCACAATAGCAGAATATTTAGGTGCGTGCGCAGGAAAATAACCCACAAACGATGTGATGTATTTCTTTTCGTAGTGACCGTCTTTTAATATCACAGCAGTACCGGTTTTGCCTGCGATCCGGTAATATGAATTTTTCATATTCTGTGCGGTGCCATAATCCACAACCCCTTCCAGTAATAGCTTAAGTTGGTTCAGGGTTTTATTGGAACAGATCTTGGAGTTGAGTACCTCTGTTTCAAACTGTTTCGTTACCTCATCAGCCTGACTAATAGAAGTAACAAACATCGGCTTGATCATTTTTCCATCGTTCGCTACAGCGTTGTACAAAGTCAATGTATGCAGGGGAGAAATTTCAAATCCATAACCATACGCCATCCAGGGCAATGTTATACCACTCCAGTTTTTATCTTTTGGACGTGTGATCTTGGGATAAGATTCACCTGAAATCTGCAAGCCGAGTGGTTTCGAAAGCTTTAATTCATCTACGTGTTCGATAAACTTATTAGGTTTGGTTCCAAAATTTTTGTCCAGCAATTTGGCCATGGCAATATTTGAAGAACGCTGAAATGCATCCTTAATGGTAATCCTTCCATAACCGCCCTCCTGGTGATCACGCACTTTATTTTTATAAAAAGTGTACTCACCATTTCCAGTATTGATGCTATCCGTTAACTCGATATTGGTATCCTCAAGCAACGCCATCATCGTTACAAGTTTAAATGTCGAACCAGGCTCAAATGATCCGCCTACAGCGTGATTAAACTCCTCCTGATAACCGCCATGTCCGTCGCCACTCAAATTTGAAATTGCTTTGATGTGTCCTGTCTTAACTTCCATCACGACTACCGTTCCCTCATCAGCATTATGAGCCTGCATGGCTCGATAAAGTGATGTCTCCGCAACATCCTGTAAGTTGATATCAATTGTTGTTTGGATATCCAATCCATCAATGGCTTTAATATTATTGGCATCAAACACAGGTTTCCATGTATCGCCGGCAATTTTTTGAAACAAGGCTTCCCCATCCTGACCACCGAGAGCACCTTCAAAACTATATTCAAGACCTGCGCCGTTTCCGTTTTCATTTACAAAGCCGATTGTTCTGCGGCTGAGATTACTGAAGGGTCTGTAGCGAACATCCATTTTTTCAAAAAGAACACCACCACGTAATCTTCCTTCACGGAAAATTGGCCACGAAGCCATTTCCTTTTTCGTCTGGTAGTTGATTTGCTTCCTGTTTATTATCACATATTGTTTCCCGGTCTCACGCGCATCGCGAAACATCCTTTTATAATCAGTGGCAGATCGGTCTTTATAATAGCGTGATAACAAATACGATAATGAGTCGATGTCTCTTTTAAAAATCTCTTCTTTTACCAGTGTAGGATCCATTGCCACTTTATAAAATGGTAAAGACGTGGCGAGGAGACTTCCATTATCAGAATAGATATTACCACGAGTGGCTTTTATCTTCTTGTAATCAAACGAAATTTCGTTGCCGATCCTTGTCCACTTGTCGCCCTCCACAATCTGGATATGACCGACCTTTGCTGCGACGCAGACAGCAAAAATCACCACCGCCAGAAAGGCAATGCGGACACGTATTAATATGGACTTCTTAATATTCACCTTCTTTGACTACTACTTTAGTTGGAGGATTCAAACTTTCTTTCAAACCAATCACTTTTACTTTTCTCGCTACTTCACTCTGCTTACTGGCAAACATCAAATCGGATTTTAACGTAGTATAATCAGCCCTCAGATCTTCTACATCACTTTGGGCAGCATCGATTCTTCTTACTGTTTTCTCTGCATAATGAGTATTTCCTATGTAGAGCAATCCAATTACCATCACGAACATGATCTTCGGTAAGTATTGGACCGGAAATCCTTCTTCGAAATACGTCTCAAGCTTCAGACGTCGCTCGATACCGGAAAAGATTCCAGTGCCAGGAGTCGCGCCAGCAGTAGCTGTTTTTACGCGCGTTTCATTCGTACGTTCTGGTGCTCCTATTCTGAATTTATTCTCCATAATTCGTTGTCCGTTAATTGTTAATCTGTTAATCGTATCTCGGATAACTTATAACGATTAATCTATATTTTCTCCGCTATTCTCAACTTTGCACTCCGTGCCCTATTATTCTCCCTCACTTCTTCTTCTGAAGCCTCTATCGGCTTTCGTGTCATTGCCTGGAAAGGTTTGATAGGGTTGCCATAAAAATCTTTTTCAAGTTCCCCGAATACCTTTCCGGTATTAATATAATTTTTCACCATCCTGTCTTCCAGCGAGTGATAGCTCATTACTACCATTCTTCCACCTTTTTGGACCACATCGCCGCATTGCTTTAAAAAACTTTCCAATGCTTCCATCTCCTGGTTCACCTCTATTCGCAAAGCCTGAAATACCTGCGCGTAGTATTTAAATTCCTTTCCTCTTGGCGCCATCGACTTCAACAATTCAATCAAGTCCGTGTTCTTTTCAAACTTTCCTGACCCGCGTCGCTGTTCAATTGCTGTGGCTAACGTCTTTGCGTTTTTCACCTCACCGTACATCCCCAGAATTTTATGGAGTTTTTCCTGAGGATACTCATTCAAAAGTTTCGCCGCCGTGATTGCCGACTTCTTATCCATTCTCATGTCAAGTGGTCCATCGAAGCGGGTTGAAAAACCACGTTCCGGCGAATCAATCTGATGAGATGAAATCCCGAGATCGGCCAACACGCCATCAACGTGAGTGACTTCATTCAACTTCAGATACTGTTTTAAGTATTTGAAATTTGCCTGACAAAATGTAAAAGAACGACTCTGAATATTTTCAGCCTGCTTTCTGGCGTCTTCATCCTGGTCAAACGCTATCAACCGGCCTCCCTTCAACTGCTCAAGAATCCTCATACTATGTCCACCGCCACCGAAGGTTACATCTACGTAGGTGCCTTCGGGATTAATGTTGAGCGCTTCAATACACTCGGTCAACATTACTGGTTTGTGGTACATCGCTTTACTTCAACTTTCAATTAACTATTCATCGGTTACACGTTACATGATTCAGGATACAGGTTGGATAAGTTTCGTCAACATTCGAAACCAAGGATGCATAGTCCTGCTGCATCCACCTGTAACATGAAACCTGAAACCTGTATCTGATTATGCTTAATCTCAAAGACAACTCCTTGAAATCACAGCGCATCGGTTACTCGTTTAAGTATTTCTCCGCCAGCTTTGACAACTCACCTGGGTCCTGGATCAAGTGCTTCTCATAGATTGTTGGATTCCAGACCTCAACTTTGTTTCCTGTACCAACCAACATCGCATCTTT